>CAZTQF010000216.1:0-5407 GCA_964615255.1 uncultured candidatus Brocadiaceae bacterium
CCCTTCTCCTTGCTGAGCGAGCCGAGCAGCACGAACGTCGCAGCGACGAAGAGGACGACCGCGACCAGCGCGCTCGCCAGGACGGGGTTCTTGCGCGCGCGGCGCCAGGCGCGCACGGGCAAGGGCGTGCGCCGGATGTGGACCGGCTCCCCGTCAGCGATCCGCAGCAGGTCCCGCGACAAGGCCTCGCCGTCCTGGTAGCGGTCGCGAGGCTCGCGGGCGAGCAGCTTCTCCAGGACCGCCTCGAGGTCGCGCGGCGGCCGGTGCACGAAGTCGCGCAGGCGCTGGGGGGTGCCGTGCAGGATCGACTGGAGCAGCGCCTCCGTGGTCTTCCCGGCGATCGGCAGCTGTCCGGAGACCGCCTCGAACATGGTCACGCCGAGCGCGTAGAGGTCGCTGGCGGGCGTCAGCTCGCCGCCGAGCGCCTGCTCGGGCGAGGAGTAGTGCAGGGTGCCAAGGAACGCCCCGTCTTTGGTGGTCAGGTTGGCGCTGACCTGGTCGAGCGCCTTGGCGAGTCCGAAGTCCGTGAGCGCCATGGTCCCGTCCGCGCCGACCATGATGTTGCCTGGCTTGACGTCGCGGTGCAGGAGCCGGCGGCGGTGCGCGAGCCCGAGCGCGTCGGCGACCCCGGCGAAGCGGCGCGCCGCCTCGAGCGGCTCCATCGGCGCCTTGCCGACGCGCCGCGACGCGCTGACGTGCTTGTCGAGGCTGATGCCTTCGACGCGCTCCATCGCGAAGAACAGCATCCCCTGCGCCTCGCCGTAGTCGTAGATCGGGACGATGTGGCGGTGGTGGAGCGCGGCCGTCGCGCGCGCCTCGGCGCGGAAGCGCTTGCGCATGGTGGGGTCCGCCGTGTAGTCGCGCGACAGGACCTTCAGCGCGACCTCACGCTCCAGCTCCTCCTGCCAGCAGAGGTAGACCGTGCCCATGCCGCCGCGCCCCAGCACGCCCTTGACCTCGTAGCCGCCGATCCGATCCGGGAGCTCGGCGCTGCTGCCCACGACCTGCTCCACGAAGTCGAGCGCGTTGAGGCGCGAGAGCACGTCGCTCGCCTCCTCGCTGCTCTCGCCCTCGAGCTCGCGACGCACGTCCGCCGGACCGCTCGAGCCGCGCAGCACGTCGGCGAAGCGTCGGTCCGCGTCGGAGTCGACCTCGTGGTCCTCCAGCTCGCGCTCGGGGCCGACGTCCGTCACAGCTTGAGCTCTTCGGCGAGGCGCTTGAGCGAACGGCTCAGCAGGAGGTGCACCGCGTTCTCGCTCCGCCCCATCCGCTCCCCGACCTCGCGCGCGCTGAGCCCCTCGATCTTCATCAGCATGATCACCTCGCGGTGGTGATCCGAGAGCCGCTCCATCGCCTGCTCGAGCAGCTCGAGCCGGTCCTTGCGGTCGGCGTTGGTCACCGGCCCGGTGCGCCGGTCGGCGACGGGGAGATCGGTCTTGATCGAGTGCTCGCGACGCGGGTCGCGGGCCGCGACGCCCAGCTGGTCGCGCAGGATCCGGGCCACCTTGCGGCGCGCCAGCGTCACGAGCCAGGCGCCGGCGTTGTCCTCGGCCGACAGCGTCCCCCACGAGTTGACCGCCTCGATGGCGACCTCCTGGAGCACGTCCTCCGGGTCCATCCTGACCCTAAGATCCCGCCCCATGCGCAGATAAATCACCGAGAGCAGCCGCTCACGGTTTTGCTCGAAGGCAACTTCGGGGGAGAGGGTCATCGCGATCCAGGCTACGGACGGAGCGGGAGAGATTTCCGTCCTGTGGAACGGCGCTCAATCTACGCGATCCAGGCGCCTGCTGCGAGCACCCCGGGGCCGCCGCCGGACTGCGAATACGATCCGCCCATCAGCCTGAAACCAATGCTGAGATGTGACTTACGACTTTCTTCGTAGCGTTCAGCCGCCGCGGACCCGAAGCCCTCGCCAGACCACGACGCTGCCGTATTCGTCGTCGACTCCTGCCCCTGCCGCGACGATCCCCCAGCGCGACTCCCGCGGCAGCGCACGCGGCAGCGCGATCCGCTGGCGGCGACCGCCGAGCCGCAGCTCGAGGCCCTCCCTTTGGGCCACGACCTCCAGCGGACAGAACGCGCCGCACCGAAGCTCGGCGCAGGCGCCGCGCGCGACCACGCCCTGCGCTTCGCCCTGCGGACCGAGCTGCTGCAGCTCGAAGCCCTCCCCCGGACACAGCGACAAGGAGTAGCCCCCACGATCGTCGAGGCCGAGCAGCAAGCGCGCGCGCCGGGCGCCGACGTCGAGCACGCAGACCTCCCCCGTCGCGAAGAGTCGTCCGCCCCCGACGGGCTCGCGCCGCACCGCGACCGCGTCGGCCTGCGGGAAGGCGCGCTGCGTCCACTCGTCTCCGACGCACCAAAGCGACCGCACCTGCTCGTCCCACGCGATCGAAGCGTCGACGAGCGCGCGCTGGAACGCGCGGTCGAGATCCGACAGCGAGGCCGTCGCAGCCGCGGCGACCTCGCCCGCATAGCCCGCGCCGACCTTGCTCCCGCGGATCAGCTGCGCCACCGCACGCAGAGCGTCGGGTGCGCGCTCGGCGGCGAACGCGAAGAACGACACCCGCGCGGCGTAGCGATCGCGCATCGCGAGGTCTTGGGTCTCGTCCGTCAGCAGCTGCCGCGCGCCCGGCAGCCGACCGTCGAGCGCGAGCCGCTGCGCGCGCAGCCAACGCTGCGAGAAGAACGGCGGCGCGTCGAGCTGCGGGCGGCGCCGCTCGAGCGTGCGCCGCGCGACGAGCCCGGCGAGCCCGTCGTGGAACCACCCGGGGTGCAGCTGGAAGTTGGCGCACAGCTCGTAGCGCGCGACGTGCGAGGCCTCCCACGCGAGCATCGCCTCGGTCTGCAGCGGCAGCCCGCGCGCTGCGAGCAGCGCAGCCGGGCACGGCGGCTGCAGCGCCACGTGCGCGCTGCGGGTGTCCCAGTGCGACATCGCCTCGTTGCGCAGGAAGCGACCGCCGGTGAGCCTGCGGTCCGCTTCGCGGTAGTCCGCGACGTCGACGTAGAGGTGGACCTGCAGCCGCTGACGGGGCGGCGCTGGCGGCGCTCCGAAGAACGCGCAGAGCTCGGGCCAGACCGGCTCGACCGCGGCCAGCGCCAGCCTCGCGACGGCTTCGTCGCCGCCGTGGCAGTGCACCTCGAAGGCCCGCCCGGCCACGACCGCAGCGCGCACGGCAGGCGCTGCCTGCGCGACGAGCGGCGCCAACAAGGCTGCCGGACCCGCCACCGCCGCCAGCAGGCGCGCCCCGCTCGTCAAGGCCGGAGCTCCGGCGGGAGCCGCCGCAGCCGGCCGTCGCGTCCGACGCACGCGAGCCTCGTGCTGCCCGTCGCGCAGACCTCGCCGTCCGACTCGCGGCGCGCCTCGTACTCCAGCGTGATCGCCGCGCGACCGGACTCGGCGACCCGCACCCGGACGGCGACCACCTCGTCGTAGTCGACGGGTCGGTGGTAGCTGCAGCGCAGGTCGACCACCTGCAGCAGGTCGCCGCCGTCCTCGATCTCGCGGTAGCTCTTGCCCAGGCGCCGCATCCACTCCGTGCGCGCCTCTTCGAACCACGCGACGTAGCTGCCGTGGTGCGCGACCGCCATGCGGTCGGTCTCGCAGTAGCGCACGCGCACGCGATGCGGAGGATCCGTGAAGTCGGCCATCGCCGTCACGCTACGACGTGGCGCCCGCGCGCTCCACCCGCTCGCGCGCGAGCTGGAGCGCGAGCTCGTGCGGAGGCACGCCGTCCGAGGCTGCGCGCGCCAGCACCTCTTCGACCGTCGCGCCGATCCGCCGGATGCGGTCGACGCCGACGCGCTCGCGGCGGAGGTTCCACAGCGCTCCCTGGATCAGCGCACCGGCGTTGGCGACGAAGTCGGGCACTACCACCAGTCCGCGCGCGTGCGCCGCCTGGATCGCCGCGCCGTCGGCGAAGACGTTGTTCGCGGCGCCGCAGACCCCGCCCACGGGGATCGAACGGACGACGTCAGCCGTCAGCACGCCGCCGAGCGCGCACGGCGCGTAGATGTCGGCTTCGGTAGCCAACGCTTCCTCGACCCCGACCGCGCGCGCGCCAAACGCCGTCACGGCCGACGCGACCCGGGCCGGGACCACATCGGCGACCGACAGCGAGGCGCCTCGCGCCGCCAGACGCTCACAGAGCCCGTAGCCGACCGCGCCCAGCCCCTGCACGACGCAGCGGAGCTGGTCGACGGGGCGGCCCAGGCGGCCCGCGAGCGCCAGGGTCGCGCGGAGCACGCCTTCGGCGGTCGCGGCCGCGAGGTCGCCCGGGCCGTCCCGCGCGTCGGTCGCCACATACGCGGTCTCCTCGGCGACCGCGCGCAGGTCCTCCGCCGACGTGTTGACGTCGGGGCCGGTGTAGAACGCGCCGCCCAGCGACTCGACGATCCGGCCGACGAGCCGGTAGGCGGCCGCGCGGTCGAGGTCGGGCCGGTCGAGGATCACGGCCTTGCCGCCGCCGGCCGGGACCTCGGCGAGCGCGCACTTCCAGGTCATCGCGCGGGCCAGCGCCGCGACGTCGCGGTGCGCGGCGGCGACGCTCTCGTAGGACCACCTGCGGATCCCCCCGTGCGCGGGCCCGAGCCGCGTGTCGTGCACGGCGACGAGCACCCTGGCGCGGCTTTGGCGGTCCCAGACAACGCGCAGCTGCTCGCAGTCGTAGCCAGTCGAGTCGTCCATCGCGGCCAGGATTGTGGCATCTGGGCCATCGAGCGGGAAGGATGGTCGACGTGTCCAGTCCAAGGCCCGCCATGAACCGACCGCTCGCGCTCACCGCGCTGTCCCTGGTGCCCGCCCTCGCGTTCTCCGCGTGCTCTTCGGGGCCGACGCTGCGGACCGAAGCCGACCCCGGGCTCGTCCAGAAGGAGCAAGAGCGCGTCGCCAAGGACTCCAGTCGCCGACGCTTCGAGCAGGTCGTCATCAAGCTCGACCAGGCGATGGAGAGCTACGCGCTCGCGCTCGCCAACCAGGGCGACCCGCGCGCCGACAAGCAAGCCGAGCAGCTCGAGAAGTACCTCCGCGACCTCGTGCTCGACAACAAGGCCATCCCGGCGGGCGCCGACCCCAACGCCTACGAGATCGGCGAGAACCTGCGGCTGCTGCGCGGCCTCGCAGCCGACACGACCGAGCCGCGGCAGCAGGGCATCGCGCTCGCGGCGCTCGGCTTCTCCGGCCGCCACGAGGTCGCGAACCTGATCGAGCAGGGCACGATGTCGGACAACCCCGACATCGTCGACAAGGCGGTCTTCGGCCTCGCGGTGCTGCGCGCGCCCGCGACCTTGCCGGGCCCGCTCGCCGCCGTCGTGGAGAACGCGAGCCACCCCGAGGACGGGCGGGTGCAAGCGGCCTGGGCGCTCTACCGGATCCAGACCGTGAGCACCGCCCCGGCCGAAATCG
>CAZTQF010000217.1:0-5391 GCA_964615255.1 uncultured candidatus Brocadiaceae bacterium
GAGTGGCGCGCGCGGCGCCACTGCCTGCATGGTGCGCTCGCTGCTCTTGCTCCTCGCCTCGCTGACCGCTCCGGCTCCCCGCGGCCCCGCGCAGTCCTGCCCGGACTACGGCTCGGTCCCCGTGGCCGCGACCTGGACGCCGGCGCCGGTCGCGCTCGGGTGCCCTGGCGCGCTGACGTGGCCGCAGTGGCACCTGTTCACGCCGCGCTACCGCGCGCTCGCGCCAAAGACCGGCTACCGGCCGGGGGCCACGTCCTTGGAGCCGGCCCTGCTCGTGCCCTACGCCTGTACGGGGCTCTTGTTCGCGCCGGTCCGCCTCGGCCGCATCCGCGCCATGGGCTTCGTCGTGGACACGGCGCAGGCGATCTGCCCTTGAGGCCGCCGCGCCGGGTCAGCGGATCGTGTGCCCCTCGCGGCGGGACAGCCACAGGCTGCAGACGAGGTCGCTGCTCACGTTGGGCAGCGTGCGCGTCATGTCGACCAGGCGGTCGACGCCGAGGATCAACGCGAGGAACTCCGGCGGCACTCCCACCTGGGTGAGCACGATGGCCAACAGCGGGATCGAGCCTCCCGGCACGCCCGCCGCGCCGATCGCGATCAGGACCGCGAAGCCGACGATCAGCGCCTGCTGGCCGACGCCGAGGTCGGCGCCGTAGACCTGCGCCAGGAACAGCACGGAGACGCCCTCGAACAGGGCGGTGCCGTTCATGTTCATCGTGGCGCCGAGCGGCATCACGAAGCCGGCGATCTCCTTGGGCGCGCCGAACTCGTCGACCGCCGTGCGGATCGTGGTCGGCATCGTCGCGTTCGAGGACGACGTCGAGAACGCCGTCACCAAGAGCGTCCGGATACCGCGGTAGAACCGGCCCGGCGACAGGCCGGCGAACACGCGGGCCAGCAGCGTCACCACGACCAGCTGGTAGAAGACCAGTCCCCCCATCGCGGTCACGAAGTACCAGCCCACCAGCCGCATCACGTCGACGCCCAGCTTGGCCGTGGCGTGGAAGATCAGGCACGCCACGCCGACCGGCGCGAACTCCATCACCCAGCCGAGCACCTTGATGCAGAGCTCGTAGAGGCCTTCGAGCAGCTCGCGCAGCGCCCGGGTCCGCTCGGAGGGCACGCGCGTCGCCGCTGCGCCGAGGATCAGCGCGAACAGGATCAGGCCCAGGATGCGCTTGTTGTCTCCAGCCGCGCCGACCACGTTGGTCGGCACGAAGTCGACCACCATCTGGAGCCAGCCTTTGGCCGCTGCCGACTGCTCGATCTTCGCCTGCGCGACGGCGCCGTACTGCGCCTTGATCGCCGCGACCGTCTCCGGCGCGACCCCCTCGCCCGGCGCGATCAGGCGCACGAGCGTGATGCCGAGCACGCCGGCGACCGTCGTCGTGCTCAGAAACCACGTGAGCGTGCGCCCGCCGAGCGCCCCGATCTTCTGCACGCTGCCCAGGCCCGAGACGCCCAGGAACAGCGAGCAGAACACGATCGGGACCACGACCATGAACAACAGCCGCAGGAACAGGTCGCCGAACGGCTTGACCGCCTGATCCGCCCACCACTCCACCTCGACGTAGACCGCGCCCTTCTCCTGACCGAGCGCGGGCGAGTAGAGCAGGTTGAGCGTCACGCCGAGCGCCGCGCCGACGACGAGCCCGATCAGGATCTTCGTCGGCAGCGACATGCCGCGCCGCTGCGCGCCGGCGTCATCAGAGTCGTGCATGGAGCGGCCCACGGTAGCGCGGGGCGAGCCGGCGACCCAGCCGGCGCAGGATCAGCCGCCTGCCTCGGCGACCAGCTGCGCGTCCAGCTCCTTGGCGCGCGCGCCGGGCGAGCCGCTGAAGCGGGCGATCAGGCCGTAGGTGCCGGGAACGACCAGCAGCGTCGTCAGCGTCGCGATGGTCACGCCGTAGAGGACGACGAGGCCGATCGCGGCCCGGCCCTCGGCGCCGGCGCCGCTCGCCAGGACGAGCGGCAGCGCACCGAGCGAGGTCGACAGGCCGGTCATCAGGATCGGTCGCAGGCGCAGCACGCTGGCGTCGATCACGGCGTCCCGCCAGCTCCGGCCCTCGTCGCGCAGCTGGTTGGCGAACTCGACGATCAGGATGCCGTTCTTCGCGGCCAGGCCGATCAGGATCACCATGCCGATCTGGCTGTAGATGTTGATCGTGCCGCCGCCGAGCTCGAGACCGAGCAGGCCGCCGAAGACCGCCAGCGGCACGGTGACCAGGATCACCAGCGGCTGCACGAACGACTCGAACTGCGCTGCGAGCACGAGGTAGACCAACAGCAGCGAGATCAAGAACGTCAGCAGCAGCGCGTCCGACGACTCGACGAACTCGCGGCTCTGGCCGCCGTACGCGATCCCGGGGCGGTTCTGGAGCTTGTCCTCGACCACGCCGCGCAGGAACGTCAGCGCCTCGCCGAGCGTGTAGTCCTCGGCGAGGTTGGCGTTGATCGCGATCGAGCGCAGGCGGTCGTAGCGGTTGCGCGACGCCGAGTCGGCGAACTCCCGCGTCGTCACCACGTTCGCCAGCGGCACCAGCGCGCCGGTCGTCTGGGACCGCACGTAGATCTGCTCGAGGTCCGCGGGCGAGCGCTTGTCGCGGTCTTCGGCCTCCAGGATCACGTCGTATTCTTCGCCGCGGTCCACGAAGGTCGTGACCCGGCGGTAGCCCATCATGGTCTCGAGCGTGCGGCCGACCTCGACCGAAGAGACCCCGAGGTCCGCGGCGCGGTCGTCGTCGACGAGCACCTCGAGCTGCGGCTTGGTCTCCTCGTAGTCGCTGTTGACCGCGACGAGGCCCGGGTTCTTGCGCGCCTCGGCGACGACCACGTCGCGCCACGCCGCCAGCTCTTCGTAGGTCGAGCCGGTGAGCACGAACTGCACCGGCTGGCCCGAGCGGCGCAGCAGCCCGGACTCGGCGATCGTGAACGCGCGGTAGCCCGGGATCGAGCCGAGGCGGCGGTCGACCTCGGCCATGACCTCCTTGGTGGTCCGCTCCCGCTCGCCCCAGAGCTTGAGCAGCACCGTGCCGAAGGCCGAGTTGACGCTGCCCGAGGAGGTCCACGAGCCGGGCACGCGCAGCAGCACCCGCTGGGCCTCGCCCGACTCGATCAGCGACAGCATGACCTCTTCGCCCTGCCCGCCGGCGCGCACCGCGTGCTCGAACGACGCGCCCTCCGGGCCCTTCATGCTGATGCGGAACGAGCCGCGGTCCTCCTGCGGCGCGTACTCCTGCGGCAGTCCGTGATAGAGGCCGCTGATCGAGAGCGCGAGGCCGCCCGCGATCGCGACCGCGGCGAGCGGCTGCGCGACGAGGCCCTCGAGCAGCCAGCGGTAGACGGCCTGGACCGGCGCGAACAGCCAGTCGACGGCGCGCATCAAGGGCGACGGCCGCCCGCCGCGGAGCAGCAGCGAGCACATCACCGGCGTCAGCGTCAGCGCGACGAGGGTCGACAGCACCACCGCGCCGGCGAGCGCCAGCGCGAACTCGGTGAACAGCCGGCCCGTGTTGCCCTCGACGAACGTCACCGGCACCAGCACCGCCACCAATACGACCGTGGTCGCGATCACGGCGAAGCCGACCTGACGGGTGCCGAGGTACGCCGCGCGCAGCGGCGGCTCGCCCTCGCGGATCCGGCGCGAGATGTTCTCCAGCACGACGATCGCGTCGTCGACGACCAGCCCGATCGCGAGCACGAGGCCGAGCAGCGTCAGCAGGTTGACCGAGAAGCCCAGCTGGTCGAGCACGAAGAACGTGCCGACCAGCGACACCGGCACCGTCAGCGCCGGGATCATGGTGGCGAGGCCGCTGCCGAGGAACAGGAAGATGACGCCGACCACCACCAGCGCCGTGATGAACAGCGTCCGGTAGACCTCGTCGATCGCCGCCCGGATGTAGACCGACGAGTCGCTCGACGGGTAGAGCTGGATGTCGGACGGCAGCGTGCGGTTGATCTCCTCCATCCGCGCGCGGACGCCGTCGACCACCGAGACGACGTTGGCCTTCGCCTGCGCGACGATGCCGATGCCGACCATGTCTTCGCCGTTGCGGCGGAAGACGGTGCGGTCGTCGCTCGCGCCCACCTCGACCCGGGCGACGTCGTGCAGCCGCAGCAGGTGGCCCTGATCGCTCCGCCCCACCGTGAGCCGGCCGAACTCGTCGGCGGTCTTGTAGCGGCGCGCCACGCGGACGGTGAACTCGCGGTTGGTCGACTCGACGCGGCCGGCGGGCAGCTCGACGTTCTCCCGGCGCAGCGCGGCCTCGACGTCGCCGGCGGTCACGCCGGTCGCCGCCAGCGCTTCGCGGTCGAGCCAGATGCGCATCGCGTAGCGGCTGCCGCCGCCGTAGCGCACCTGCGCGACGCCCTCCACGTTGGAGAACTGGTCGGCGATGTAGCGGTCGATGTAGTCGGTCAGCTCGAGCGCGTCGCGCACGGGCGACGCCAGGTTCATCCAGAACACCGTGTCGGAGCCCGACTGCGCCTTGGCGACCTCCGGCGGGTCGACCTCCTCGGGCAGCCGGTCGAGCACCCGGCCGACGCGGTCGCGCACGTCGTTCGCGGCCGAGTCCAGGTCCCGGCCGAGCACGAACTCGACGTCGATCGACGAGCGGCCGTCCGAGGTGCTCGACGAGATGGTGCGGATGCCGTCGATCCCGCTGATCTCGTTCTCGATCAGCTGCGTCACGCGCGTCTCGACGACCGAGGCCGCGGCGCCGGGATAGCTGGTGCTGATGCTGACGCGCGGCGAGTCGATGTCGGGCAATTCGCGCATCGAGAGCCGCAGCATGCCGACGATCCCGAGCGTCAGGATGACGAGGCTCAGCACCGACGCGAGCACCGGGCGCCGGACGGCGAGATCCGAGAGGATCACTGCTTGTCTTCGCCGCGCACGGCGACGACCTCGACCTCGCTGCCGTCCCGGACCCGCACGAGGCCTTCGACGACGATGCGCTGGCCGGCGTCCAGCCCGGCCAGGACCTCGACCTTGCCGACCTGGCGGCGGCCGACCTCGACCTCGACCTCGGCGGCCACCGCGTCGTCCCCGACCACGTAGACGAAGTGGCGGTCGCCGCGCTGGACCAGCGCCTCCTCCGGGATCTGCCGCGACGGCGCTTCGCCGCGGTCCACGTCGACCTTGAGCAGCATCCCCGGCCGGAGCTTCAGGGCCTCGTTGTCGACGATGGCGCGGATCGTCGCCGAGCGGGTCCGACGGTCCAGGCGGGTGTCGATCGCCGACACCTCGCCGGCGAACACCTCCCCCGGCCACGCGTCGCTGCGGGCCCGGACGGGCTGGCCGACGCGCACCGCGGACAGCCACGTCTCGGGGGTCGTGAAGTCGACCTTGACCACCGAGCGGTCGTCGAGCGTGGTGATCACGGTCGACGA
>CAZTQF010000218.1:0-5369 GCA_964615255.1 uncultured candidatus Brocadiaceae bacterium
GGCGCCCCGCAGGCATCGTGCTTCCGCAGCGAGGCGCGGCAGGTCGTCGCGCGCGTTGCCGTAGTAGCCCGGCAGCGCGTCCTGCGCGAACGGCGTGGCGCCGGCGACCTCGATCGAGCCCGCGATCATCACGATCGGGTCCGACTGCTCCAGGTCGCGCGCGGTGTTGTCGTTGGCCCAGGTCGTCATCGCCGAGCCGTTGAGGTGCAGCACCATGAAGAACGTGCCGCCCGCGAGGTAGATCGGCAGCAGCGCCTGCAGACCCGGCTTCTCCTCGTCGTTGGCCTGATTGGGCAGCCGCGTGAAGAACAAGAGGATCGGGATCGATCCGATCAAGAAGCCGATGTCGGTGGCCTTGACGAGCTTGGTGACGCCACCCAGCCCGATCATCGGGAACACGTAGGCGGCGACCGCCCAGCCGATGATCCCGAACAGCAGCGCCGGACCGAGGATCTTGGCCAGGATCTCCGAGAAGGGCGTGTCGCCGGGCTTGTCGCCGGCCTCGATGTCGGCCTTCTCGAGCACGTTCCAGCTCGACAGCAGGATCACGACCGAGATCACCATGCCGACGCCGGCTGCCATGAACACCGCCTCCCAGTAGAAGGCGTTGCGCATGATCGCCGCGAGGAAGTTCGCGACGAACGCGCCGATGTTGATCCCCATGTAGAAGATGTTGAACCCCGCGTCGCGCTTGGGGTCGCCCTTCTCGTAGAGGTTGCCGACCATCGCGGAGATGTTCGGCTTGAAGAAGCCGTTGCCGCAGCAGAGCAGCACGAGGCCCGCCGGGAACGCCCAGCTCTGCCCGGTCGCGAGCAGGAAGAAGCCGCTCGCGAACAGGATGCCGCCGATCAGCACCGACTTGCGGTAACCGAGGAACCGGTCGGCGAGCAGGCCGCCGACGTAGGGCGTGAAGTAGACGAACGCGAGGTAGAGACCGTAGATCTCGTTGCCGTCGGCCTTGGACCAGCCGAGGCCGCCGGTCTCGGAGTCAGTCGCGTAGAGCAGCAGCACCCCCACCATCGTGTAGAAGGCGAGGCGCTCCCACATCTCGATGAAGAACAGCCGGAACAGGCCCTGCGGGTGGCCAGTGAACATGCCCCCGTCGGGCGTCTCGGTCGCGGTCATCTCGGTCTCCTCAAGTGGCGGCGGCCGCCAGCTCGGCGGCCGCACAGCTCCGGTGGTTCTTCGGGCGGGCGCCTAGTTGACGCCGTGCAGCCAGCGCTTCAGGAACAGCTGGCCCAGGATGATGATCAGCACGCCCGCGCCGACGGCGTAGAGCGTGATCTGCCAGAAGACGTCCGTGTAAATCGGCAGCGTCTCCTGCGGGGTCATGCCTTCGCCGCCCGCAGCGCCGGTCTCGCCGGCGATCATCGCCGCGACCTTGTGGGCCGCCGCGATGCTCAGGAACCACGCGCCCATCACCATGCCGGTCATGCGCTGCGGCGCCAGCTTGGTCACCGCCGACAGGCCGACCGGAGAGATGCAGAGCTCACCCGTGGTGTGCAGCAGGTAGCAGAAGATCAGGATCAGGATCGAGACCAGGCCCGTGTCCTCGACGCCCGACGCCGCCCAGACCAGCACGTAGAAGCCGAGGCCGAGCTGGACCAGCGCGAGGCCGAACTTGGTCGGGATGCTCGGATCGCGGCCCTTCTTGCCGAGGCCCGCCCACAGCATCGTGAACAGCGCGCCGAACACGAGGATGAACAGCGGGTTGAAGAACTGCCCCCACGCCGCGGGGAACTCCCAGCCGCCGATGTCGAGGTCGATGTTGCGCTTGGTGAACAGGGTCAGCGAGGTGCCGGCCTGCTCGAAGAACATCCAGAACATCATGTGGAAGAACCACAGCACGATCAGCACGAACATGCGCTCGCGCATGACGCGCTCCTCGCGGACCGCCGTGACGATCAGCGTGCCGAGCACGACCACGACGGCGATGGAGAGCAGGATCTTGACCGCCGCGTCCTCGCTCAGCAGCAGGTAGACGCCTGGGACCAGCGCGAGCGCGCCGAGCAGGACCTTGGTCAGGTTGGCCGGCAGCTGCTCCGGCGCAGGCGGCTCGCCGTGGCCTTCGAGCCGGGCGCGGCCCAGGCCGAAGGTCACCAGGCCGAGCAGCATGCCGACGCCGGCGATGCCGAAGCCGACCGTCCAGTCCTCGGACTTCGCGAAGTAGCCGCACACCAGCGTCGACAGGAACGCGCCGACGTTGATGCCGATGTAGAAGATCGTGAAGCCGGCGTCGCGGCGCGGGTCTCCGTCGGGGTAGAGGCGACCCACCAGCGTCGAGATGTTGGGCTTGAACATCCCGTTGCCCACGACCATGAACGCCATGCCCGCGTAGAAGAAGAACTCCTGCTGCACGACCAGGGTGAACTGCCCGACCGCCATCAGCAGGCCGCCGAGCAGGATCGCCCAGCGGTAGCCGAGGAGCCGGTCCGCGATGATCCCGCCCGCGATGGGAGTCAGGTAGATCAGCGCGTTGTAGCTGCCGTAGACCGCCGTGGCCTGCGCGTCGTCGTAGGAGAAGACCTCACTGACCATGTAGAGGGTCAAGAGGGCCCGCATGCCGTAGAAGCAGAAGCGCTCCCACATCTCCGCGAAGAAGAGCATGTAGAGGCCCGGGGGATGGCCCTCGCGATGGGGCACGGCGCTGGTGTCGCTCAAGGCGATGTCTCCTGACGAAATGTGAGTTCGAGAGTGGTAGCCCTGAGGCTACCCGCCCAGACGGTCGGCTCCAGACCGAAGGCGAGAACGGGACATGCCCCGACGCGCCCGCGCGGGATCCGGCCTTGCCTGACGGCGTAGACCTGCGCATTCTCTCGCCCCGAACGCTCCCCCCGAGTCCCCACGCCGAAGACCGACCATGGGCCGCCAGTGGCTGCAGAAGAACAAGACGATCACGGCCAACAAGAAGGCCAAGATCACCACCAAGCTCGTCCGCGAGATCACGATCGCCGCCAAGATGGGCGCGGCCGACCCGGACATGAACCCGCGCCTCGCGATGGCGGTCGAAGCCGCGCGCAAGCAGTCGGTCAGCAACGACACGATCAAGCGCGCGATCCAAAAGGGCTCGGGCGAAGGCGGCGACGGCGCGGACTACGAGACGATCCTCTACGAGGGCATGGCGCCCCATAACGTGCCGGTGATCGTCGAGTGCCTGACCGAGAACCGCAACCGGACCGGCAGCGACGTGAAGTCGCTGTTCAAGGGCGGCCAGTTCGGCAGCAAGGTGACGTTCCTGTTCGACCACATGGGCATCGTCGACGCGACCCACGAGGACGCGGGCCGGGACGCCGAGGAGGCCGCGATCGAGTGCGGCGCGCAGGACGTGCTGGTGCAGCCCGACCTGGAGGACGAGGCCGGCGGACGGTTCCTTACCGACGTCACGGACCTCTACTCCGTGGCCGACGCGCTGCGCGCCGCGGGCTGGTCGGTGGCGTCGGCGGAGCTCGGCTACCACCCCAAGGACCCGGTCGAGCTCGACGGCGAGGCGCTGCAGGAGGTCGAGGCGTTCCTCGAGCGGCTCGAGGACCACGACGACGTGCAGAAGGTGCACGTCGCGCTCAAGTAGCGGGCGCTACTTCACGTCTTCGCGCCACGCCGCCAGCGCGCGGCGCATCCCAAGGACCCGGTCGGGGTGCTCGGCCGCGACGTCACGCTGCTCGCCGATGTCGACAGCGACGTCGAACAGCAGCGCTTTGCCCTGCTGCTCGACCAGCTTCCAGCGGCCGTCGCGCATCGCGCGGCCGCGCCAGAACAGCTGCCGCGCGTCGCCGCGGCCCACCCCCTGCAGCCGCGGCAGCAGGCTCTCGCCGTCGAACGGGCGGTCGACCGGCGCGTCCAGCCCCGCCAGCTCGAACATCGTCGGCATCACGTCCAGGCTGCTGCAGAGCGCGTCGCTCTTGCTGCCCTTCTGGATCGTGCCCGGCCACCACGCGATCGCCGGCACCCGGTGACCGCCCTCCCAGACCGTGCCCTTGCCGCCGCGCAGCGGGTCGTTGCGCATGTGGCGCGCGCCGCCGTTGTCGCTGAAGAACAGCACCAGCGTTCGCTGCGCGATCTTCTCCTTGCGCAGCGCGTCGAGGATGCGGGTCACGCTCTCGTCGAGCGAGGCCATCATGCCGCGCACGGTGTCGTCGCGCGCGCGGTCGCCGTTGGGCCGCTTCTGCTTGTCCGGGCCGCGGAACGCGCCGCTGTCCTTGGCCTGGATCGGGCTGTGCACGGCGCCGTGCGCGACGTAGAGGCAGAAGGGTCCATCGGCGTGCCGCTCGATGAAGTCGACGGCGTCTTCGGTCACCAGCTCGGTCAGGTAGCCCTCGCGCTCGACCCGCTCCTGGCCGTGGTACCAGTCGGCGGTCCCCATGCGGTCGAGGTGGCTGTGGTAGTCGATGTTGCCGCTGATGAAGCCCTTGAACTCGTCGAAGCCGTGCCGCGTCGGGTTGTGCTCGGGCGCGTAGCCCAGGTGCCACTTGCCGAAGATGCCGGTCGCGTAGCCGGCACCTCGGAGCGCCTCGGCGAACGTGCGCTCGCGGGCCGCGAGGCCGCGCTGGTGGTCGGGGTGCTTCGGGTCGGCGTTGACGACGCCAGGGATGCCGCAGCGCTCCTGGTAGCGGCCCGTGACCAGGCCGGCGCGCGTCGGGCTGCAGACCACGCCGCTCGAGTGGAAGTCGGAGAACGTCATCCCCTCTCGGGCCATGCGCTCGAGCCCTGGCGTCTCGATCCAGCCGCCGTAGACGCTCGAGTCGCCGTAGCCCATGTCGTCGGCCATCACGACGACGACGTTCGGTCGCCGCACGCGCGCCGCGTGCTGCGCGAGCCGCCGCACCCGCTCGGGGTGCTCGTCGTAGACGTTGCGCGTCTCGCCCGGGTCTTCGCCGAGGTCGTAGAGCTGTCCAGGCTGTGGCCCCGTCTTGGCGCCGCGGGTGAAGCCGCCGGAGCCGCGGTGGCCGATCCACTTCCAGTCGCCTTCCCGCACCACGCTCGCCGTGTGCCGCATCACGGTCACCTCCCGGCCGGCCGCTGGCTCACCGCGGACCGCCGCGAGGAAGCTGACGCTGTCCTCGGCTGCGCCTTCTTCGACCTGGCCGCCTGCGGCCTCGACGCACGTCGCGAACACGTCCGGGAAGCAGATCGTCCGCGCCGACTGCGTGCCCGGCCGCGCGCGCCCCGGCCAGCGCACCACGAACGGCATGCGGTGGCCGCCCTCGAACGAGTCGCTCTTCATGCCGCGCCACGGTCCGGTCGCGGCGTGCCCGAAGCGCTCGACGTCTCGCGGGTACCACACCGGCCCGTTGTCCGACGTGAACACGAACAGCGTCTCGTCCGCCATCGACGCCTCGTCGAGCGCCGCCATCACGCGGCCGACCTCGTGG
>CAZTQF010000219.1:0-5366 GCA_964615255.1 uncultured candidatus Brocadiaceae bacterium
GTCGGCGGGGGTCCTGGAGGTTTAGGAGCCGCAGACTTACCTAACCCCACGCAGAGGAGGACGAGGAAGATCACAACAGGAGCTCGAGCAGTCATCCTTTCGAGTCGACGCCACACGCCACAAATGCACGTCGGGGATCCCGAGCCATGTGTGCTCTTGGGAGCACGCTGTGCTGGTTCTCGCCAGGGCTTGGCGGCAGCATCCCGCAGGCTTGCGCAGTGGCATGCAGTCGCCGCCACCATGGAGGCGCCGATGCTCCTAAGGCATCTTCTTAAATGGGCTTAGGGTGGTGGGCAGGGGCGGATTTGAACCGCCGACCCTGGCATTTTCAATGCCATGCTCTACCAACTGAGCTACCTACCCACACGCAATGCCCGTGCGTCTTGCGACGCTGCGGGCGGGGGACAGTAGCCAACGACCCGGCGAGGCGCAAGCGCGAGTTCCGGTCGGATGCCGCTTCGACGCTACAGAGTCGCGGTGGCGACGACGTGTTCTTGTTTGGAGACGACGACGCCGCCGCGGTCCTCGACCGTCACGACGAACGCCGCGGGGCGGCCGATCGGGAGGCCGGCCCGGACCGTCACCAAGGACTCCTCTGACGCAGGGTCCACGGCAAAGACTCCGCCGTCGACGGGGGCGCCCTCGCGGGTGGCGTCCACGATCCAGAGCTGGAAGGTCTTCTCGGGCGGCAAGGCGGGCAGGTCGCGGAAGGTGAGCCAGCCGTCCTGCTCCTGCTGGCGCCAGACGACGTCACCGCTCACGTCGCCGCTGAGGTCGCTGGGTCCCCGCAGCCACATGGCGCGCTGTGCGGTCCCGGCCGAGAGCGCTGCAGCGCGCATCTTGGCGGGCGGCGTCGACACGAGGGAGGTCTCTGTGGGGCGTGCCAGCCAGACGGCGCAGGCTGCTGCTGCGGCCCCGAGGAAGAAAGCCACCGCGCCGCGGCTCGAGCGGCGCTTGGGCGTCGTGAAGCCGGGCTGCTCGCCGCTGCGCATGGCGTGCTCCTCGGCGCAGAAGTGAAGGGCCTGCGCGGCGAGCTTGGAGGACAGCATGGGGGACGGACAGGTCTGCCGGCAGAGCGCGCCGGCGGCGAGCGCGGCGACCTGCTCGAGCGAGCGCTCTTCACGCGTGCGCGGCTGCAGCGGCGCGCGCTCGGCCTCGTGGGCGAACACGACGGCTTCGGCGCGATCTTCGAGTCGGCTCACGACCGTCCTCCGCTCGGGCCGGGCTTGGGCTGTCCGCCAGCGTGATCGCCGGGGACGCGGCGCTCGGCTGCGCCAACGTCGTGGTCCGCTTCATTGGAAGTCTCGGGATCCTCGGGTCCGTCAGCCCCGAGCATCTCGCGGAGCTTGATGAGTCCCCGGCGAGCGTGGCTCTTGACCGTGCCCAGCGGGATGCCGATCGACGCCGCGATCTCCTGGTGGGTCTGGCCTTGGCCGAGGGCGAGGTCCAGCACCTCGCGCTGCTCCGGCCGCAGCCGTTCGAGCGCGTCCTTGGCGCGCGCGACCTCGTCGTGCAGCTCGACGGCGTCAGGGGCCGTCGGGCTCGGGATCGTGGAGGGGTCCTCGAGGAGGTCGGCAGAGATCCGGCGGCCGAGTCGGCGCGCCCGGTCGATCAGCCGGCGGCGCGCGATCGTCATCAAGAAGGTGACCTCGCTGCCGACATTGGAGTCGTAGCGCGCTGCGCTCCTCCAGACGTCGACGAAGATTTCCTGCGTCGCGTCTTCTGCGTCCTCTGCGTTCCGGCAGAAACGTCTCGCCAAGCCCCAGACCATTCCGGTGTGCCGCTTGAGGAAGTCCTCAACGGCGGCGGGGTCACCGGTCGCGATCTTGGGGAGCAGGTTGTGCATGACGTGCCGTAGCGGCTCGTCGATTACATGCGCCAGGCGATCTCTGCACAAGGGGTGGGCGCTGATAGCCAAAGAGGAGTCCTCGGTTTGCCCACCCCGTGGGTCGCGCGGCCCTACTTGGGCAGCAGGACCGTGTCGACGACGTGGATGACGCCGTTCTTGGCCTCGATGTCCGCCGCGACGACCGTGCCGGCGCCGACGTGGAGCTTCTTGGCCTTGGCGTCGAACTTGAGCGGCAGCTTGGTGCCGTTCAGGGTCGGGGCTTCGCTGAGCTTGACGGCGGTGCCGGACATGACCTTTCCGGACACGACGTGGTGCTTCAGGATGGCCTGCAGCTTCTTCTTGTTCTCCGGCTTCAGCAGCATGGAGATCGTGTCCTTGCCGACCTTGGCGAACGCTTCGTCGGTCGGGGCGAAGATCGTGAACGGGCCGCCGTTGGCGAGCGTGTCCGCGAGTCCCGCGGCCTTGGCCGCTGCGAGCAGCGTCGAGAAGCCGCCGGCGTTGGCCGCGACCTCGACGAGGTTCGGCTCCGGCGGGAGCACCACCGCGTCGATGACGTGGATGACGCCGTTGCTGGCCATCACGTCGGTGGCGATGACGTTGGCGCCAGCGACGGTGACCTTGCCGTCCTTGACGACGATCGGCAGCGCGCTGCCCTGCACGGTCTTGGCGCTCTTCATCGAGACGACCTTGGCGGCAGGGACCTTACCGGCGACCACGTGGTAGGTCAGGATGCCGGCGAGCTTCTCCTTGTTCTCCGGCTTGAGCAGGTCGGCGATCGTGTCCTTGCCGAGCTTGGCGAACGCCGCGTCGGTCGGTGCGAAGACCGTGAACGGGCCCTTGCCCGTGAGGGTCCCCGCGAGCCCGGCGGCCTTGGCGGCTGCGATCAGGGTGTTGAAGTTGCCGGCCTTGGCCGCGACCTCGACGATGTTGGGCCGCTCCATCGGGCCCTGGGCAACGGCGGTGGCGGTCAAAAGCGCGGTCGTGCAGGCGATCCGTCGGATGGAAATCATCTCAGTGTGCTCCGTAGACTCTCGGGGGTTCTCTCGTTTCTCTCAGTAGGGGTCGCCGAGGCGTGACACACACGCCATGGCGCCCCAACTTCGCGGCCCGAAATGCAGCGGATGCAGCGCGGGCGCTTTGCGTATGGGGCTCCAAATGCATGCATCTGGCAGCCGGAGCTCCTCGAACTGCCTGCCTTCGAGCGATGCCATCTGATCGCGAATACACCTCTGGTCTGCTGCGCTCCTCGGCGCGTGCCTACGCGAGCGCGACCCTGCACACCCTGCACGCGTCGTGCCCGGCGCTGATCGACACCGCGCTGCCACCGACGTTTGCGCGGCCCATCGACGACCTGGAGGTCCGGCTGCTGCAGGTCTCGGCGAGCGTCGCCGTCGATCGCCCTGAGCTGCTCAAGGACGTGCTCAACTGGTACAAGGTCGCGTTCCACCACCGGGACGTGCCGGCCAACTACCTCGAAGCCACGCTGCAGGCGATCGAGAAGACCCTCGAGCGCGAGATGGACCGTGAGTCGTTCGCGCTGGTCCGGCGGCACATCGCCGCGGCCGCCGAGGGGCTGAAGGAAGCCCCTGTCGAGCAGCCCACAAACCTGGACCGGGCAGCTCCCCACGGCGAGACCGCCATGCGGTTTCTGTTGGCCAACCTCGAGGGCCGCGGAGAGGATGCCCTCGACTACATCCGCGGCGCGCTGCAGCAAGGCGTGCCGATCGGCGACATCCACGACCACATCCTGCGGCCAGCGCAGCGCGAGGCCGGGCGCATGTGGCTGATGGCCGAGATCCCGATCGCCGACGAGCACTACGGCACGGCCATCGTGGAGCGCGCGCTCGGCATCCTCCAAGAGGCGCTGCCGCGCCCTGCTGCGGACGCCCGCGTCGTGATGACCATGGGCGTGGCCGGCAACATGCACGACCTCGGGCTGCGCGTGATCGGCCAGCGGCTCCAGCTCTGCGGCTATGCCGTGCACCACCTCGGCGCGAACATGCCCGCGACGGACCTCGCGTGGTCGCTCCAAGACCGCAAGGTCGACGTGATCGCGATGTCGGGCAGCATGCTCATGCACGTGCACGGGCTCATGGAGGCGGTCGTCCAGACCCGCGCCGTTTGCCAGCAGCTGTATGGCAGCCCCGACGCGCGCCCGATCCTGCTGGGCGGGCACCCGTTCGGCGTCTGCAAGGACCTGCACCAGGTGCTGGGCGCGCAGGCAGGCCTCGACGACGTCAGCCGCGTCGGCGATGTCGTCGACAAGCTGGTCGACGCGGTCGCCCGGAGCTGAGCGACGCCCAGAGTCGGGCGGGGCCAGTAGCCTGCTGGGACGTTCGCTCCCTCAGGCGCGCAGGCTGCGCCTCGCCGCAGCGACATCGCGCGCGATCTGGTCCTTGAGCTGCTCTGGGCCGTCGAAGCGGCGTTCGTCGCGGAGCAACTGGCGGAAGGAGATCTCGAGCTCGCGTCCGTAGAGGTCGCCGTCGAAGTCGAGCAGGTGGACCTCGAGGCTCGGGCCGCCGTCCGCGAAGGTCGGGCGCGTGCCGAGGTTCGCGACCGCTGCGAAGGTCTCGCCGTCGACGACCGCTTCGACCGCGTAGACGCCCGTAGGCGGCAGCGCCCCGCCCTGCAGGGCGAGGTTCGCGGTCGGAAAGCCCAGCGTCCGCCCGCGTGCGTCGCCGTGCACGACCGTGCCGAGCGCGCCCGGGAAGCGACCCAGGCAGCGCCGGGCGCCGGCGAAGTCGCCGCGCGCGATGGCGTCCCGGATCCGTGTCGAAGAGATCGGGGCGCCGTCCACCTCGAAGGGCTCGCCGGTCCGCACTTCGAACCCCAGCTCTTCGCCGAGCTGCGCGAACCGCGCCGGCGTGCCTTCTCGGCCTCGCCCCATCGCCGAGTCGTAGCCGAGCAGCAGCCCCCGCGCGCGCAGGCCGCGCACCAGCACCTCTTCGGCGAACTGCCGGGCGGTCATCTGCTGGAGCCTCGGCTCGAAGCGCAGCAGGACCAGGCGGAGCACGCCGGCGCGGCGCAGCAGCCGGAGCCGGTGCGCGACGCTGCAGAGCGGCGGCGGCGCGTCGCCGCGGAGCACCTGGTCGGGGTGGTTCTCGAAGGTGACCACGGTCGGTATCGCCTGCGTGGTCGACGCCATCTCCAGCAGCTCGTGCAGCAGCCGGTGGTGCCCGAGGTGGACGCCGTCGAAGACACCGACGGCAACCACCGAGCGGCTGGTCGGCGACTCGTCGCCGTAGATCGACACGAGGTCGAGCTCACGCAGCGCGTCGAGGCCTTCGACGAGTCTCATCTTCGGTCGGGAGGCGGCGCGGCCGTCAGGCGCGCGCCCGGTAGTCGTCCTCGAGCTGGAGCAGCTGCTGCTTGACGCGCAGCTTCTCGGTCGCGGTGAGCCGGTCGACGAAGAACACGCCGTCGAGGTGGTCGATCTCGTGCTGCACGATCCGCGCCAGCCAACCGTCGCACTTCAGCTGCTGCTCGGCGCCCTCGAGGTCCTGGTAGGCCACCGTGA
>CAZTQF010000220.1:0-5364 GCA_964615255.1 uncultured candidatus Brocadiaceae bacterium
CCGCCCACCTCGGGTGGGGCGCCGGCGCGGAGGGCGCGCTGGAACATGTCGACGGCGGCCTCGGTCCGGCCGAGCTGCAGCAGGACCTCGCCGCAGCGGATGCGCGAGTCGAAGTCGTCCGCGCCGCCTCGGAAGCCACGCTCGTAGTGCTCGACCGCGGCCTCCAGCTGCTCACGCCGCCGCAGCATCTCGGCGCGCACCAGCATGCCTTGAGGGTGCGCCGGGTCGACGCGCAGCACCTCCGAGAGCCACCGCCCCGCGTCGACCGGGTTGTCCTGCTGCAGGCCGGCCCACGCGAGGTCGATGCGGGCGTCCAGGTCGCGCGGGTCGCGGCGCGCGGCAGCCGTCCGCCGGCCGACGGTCGCGCCGTCGAACCGGGGGACGAGCTTGATGCCGCGCAGCAGGTCCTGCTCGACGTAGCGGAGCAGCTCCTGGTCGAACTGTCGCGAGGTCATGCCGACCGCGCGGTCGAACGCGCGCTCGATGCCCTGGTCGTCGCCGAACGCGCGCAGCAGCTCGAGCGCCTTGTCGAAGCCGAACTTCTTGGTGATCAGCTCGACGATCAGGCCGCCCTGGTAGTAGCCGAACAGGATCCTCGGGCCGCGGAACAACCGGTTCATCAGGCGCACCGGCGGGATGTCGCGGTTATGGAAGGCGTCGAACAGCTCGCGGTCCATCCCGCGCTCCCACGACTTGTCCCGCGCGCGCTCCTCGTAGACCGAGAAGCCCTCGGTCAGCCACCGCGGCACCCGGCTGTTGCTGACGCCGAGCGTCAGGACGTGCGTGTACTCGTGCCACGCGGTGGCCTCCCACATGAAGTCCTGTCGCCGCAGATCCCGATCGACCGGGGACACCAGCGTGATCAGCCGCCCGAAGCAGGCGCCCAGGGCCGTGAAGCCGCGGAAGCCGATCGTCCGCACCGAGAAGTCGTCCCAGGTGTGGAACACCTCGACCGTGGTGTCCACGTCCGGCTGCCAGCCGTACTTCGCGCCCAGCACCTCGACCGCCTCGAGGTGGATCGGCAGCAGGTAGGCCCGCAGCACCTCGGCGTCGTCCTTGTGCAGCAGCATCGTGAACGGGCCGTTCTCGACCGCCTCGTACTCTTCCTCGAGCAGCTCCTGGACCGCGATCGCGTTGCTGCGCCAGGGATCGACCATTGCCTTTTCGACCTCCTGGGCCCGCAGCAGCAGCTCCTTGGCGCGCGCGCCTTGCCCGCAGTAGACGAGCGACTTGGCGAGACCGTGGATCGACGGGACGTCGTCGCCGTCCTGCGCGAGGGCCGCCTCGAAGAACGGCACCGAGTCCGCGAACCGGTAGAGCGCCGCCAGGTGTTCGCCGATCACGCGGTCGCAATCGGGCCACCCTGGGTCACCGGCGACCGCGCGCGCACGGAAGGCCCGGTAGCCTTCGTCGTCGCGCAGCAGCTTGGCCGCCGCGGCGCGGTGGCAGAGGGTCCGTCGGTGGTTCGGATCGATCTCCAGGACCAGGTCGAGGCGACGCGCGGCCTCTTCGAAGCGGCGGTCGTCGAGCACCGCGACCGCGCGGAGCAGCAGGGCCTCGACGCACCGCGGGTTCCGGTCGAGCACGCGGCTCAGGTAGCTGTCGGTCTTGCCGCCGTCCAGCACCATGTTGGCGCGGCGGATGCGGTAGAGGGTCAGCAGCGCCTCCTCGTCGTCGCCGTTGACGTCGAGGACCTGCTTCAGGTCCTTCTCTCCGGACGGGAAGCCAGCGGCCTCGCCGTAGGCCTCGTACTTCAGCAGGCCCAGCGCCGTGCGCGCCTCGGGCCGCTCCGGCGCCAGGCGCATGCTGTCGACGAACAGGCGGCTGGCGCGCTCGAAGTTGCGGCGCCCTCCGAGCTCGTAGAGCGAACGACCGACGTAGGCCAGCTGCAGCGCGTCCTGCGGGTCGGGCTCGAGCGCGGCGTTCTGCTCCCACAGCGCTCGCGCGGCCGCGCGTTGGCCGTCTTCGTGCAGCACGCGCGCGAGCCGGTAGCGCACCCGCGCGTCGGTCGGAGCGCGCTCCGAGAGCTGTCGCAGCGCCGTCGCGGCCGCTTCGTAGCGGCCGAGCCGGCGACGACACTCAGCCAACGCCAGGACGACCTCGGGCTCCGCCTGCCCGCTCGCCGGGAGCCGCAGGAGCCCGCGCTGCGCCTCCTCGTAGTCGCCGCGCCGGAGCGCGATCGTCTGCAGCCCGACCATCGCCGCGACGTAGAACCGGTCCGTGGCGTCGACCCCGTCCTCGACGAGGAAGTCGAACAGCTCCTCGAAGGTCTGCTCGGCCTCCAGGAGCCTCCCCGCGAGCAGCTTGCGCCGGCCGTCCGCCAGCAGCTGCTCGTATTCCTCGGCGGCCTCTTCCTGCGCCAGCAGCTGCGGCGCCAACGCCGCGAGCGAGAGCGCGCAGCAGTACGTCTGCAGGGTTCGCATCGATCGCCACATTACGACGCTTGGGCCGCGGGCGCGGGCCGAACAACCGGAATGCCGCCCCCCCGCTCCGCCACCTCCACTCAGCCCGCCAGCTCCTCGAACTGCGCCACGGTCTCGCGGAACTCCGGAGGCATCGGGCACGACCGCGTCTGCGCGTCGACGTAGACCAGCGTCGCGTCGCCCTTGCAGAGGACCTCTTCGCCAGCGCGGACCTCGTAGCGCATGTCGAAGCTCGAGGTCCCGAGCCGCGTCGTCGCCGTCGCCACGGTCACCCGCATGCCGATCCGGCCGGGCCGCAGCCACTGCACGGTCGCCTGGGCGAGCACGAACGGCACGACGTGGTCTGTCATCAGGCCCAGGTGCGTGAAGTAGGCGTAGCGCGCCTGCTCCATCATGCTGAGATAGACGGCGTTGTTGACGACGCCCGCGGAGTCTACGTCCACCCATCGCAAGGGGACCTCGGTGTCGAACCGGTAGAACATGCGGCCGCATTGTCGCAGGCGGCGAGGTGCTGGGACAGCGGCGATCCGCTAGCCTGAAACGTCGAACGGACGGGAGCGATCGGACCGGCCGTTCGTAGGAGGCTCCATGCGCTCGCTGATCCCGCTCTTGACCGTCCTCGTCCCGGCGCTCGTCGCGCCCGCCGCCGCTCAGGGGAGCGCCTCGCTGACGGAGCGCAGCTCGCCGCTGCAGGTGGTCGAGCCCGACGACGACGACCGGGCCCTGCGCGAGACCCCGGTCGTCCGCGCGGTCCAGCGCGCCGCCGACAGCGTCGTCAGCATCTACCTGCAGAACCAGCTCGCGCGACGGCAGCCCGTGACCGAGGGCCAGGGCTCGGGCGTCTTGCTGGACGACAGCGGCCTCGTCATCACCAACTGGCACGTGATCGCGCCGGTCCTGCTGGGCGAGCGGCCCGGACGCAGCTACGGCCTCCTGGTCAAGCTCCGCGACGGCCGCGAGCGCAAGGCGCGCGTGCTCAGCTCGACGCCCACCCGAGACCTCGCGCTGCTGCAGCTGCGGCTCGAAGGCGACGAGCGCGTCCAGCCGATCGAGATCGGCCGGTCCGCCGACCTGATGATCGGCGAGACCGTGATCGCGATCGGCAACCCCCAGGGGCACGCCAACACGGTCACCAGCGGCGTCCTGTCCGCCGCGGGCCGCTCGATCCAGGTGCGCGCGCCCGACGGCGTCGTGCGCGAATACAAGGACCTGCTGCAGACCGACGCCGCGATCAACCAGGGCAACAGCGGCGGCGCGCTGCTCGACATCACGGGACGCCTGATCGGCATCAACAACGCCATGTCCGCCGGCGCCGAGAACATCGGCTTCGCCATCCCGATGGACGTGGTGCGGGAGGAGTTCCAGCGCGAACTGCTGCAGAGCACGAGCCTCGTCGCCAGCGGCAGCGCGCCCTGGCTCGGCATGGAGGTCGCGGATGTCGACGGCGCGGTCGTCGTGGACCAGGTCGCCCGGGGCGGCCCGGCGCAGCGCGCAGGAGTCCGCGCCGGCGACGTGCTGCGGCGGCTCGGCGATCGCGAAGTCCGGACTTCGATCGACTACCTCCGCCACTTCTTCGACGTCTCCGAGGCGAGCCCGGTCGAGATGACCCTGGAGCGCAGCGGCCGTCCGGTGCGGATGCGGGCGCGACCGATCTCGCGCGCCGACGGCTCGATCCTGATCGGGATGGGCGTGCGCGTCGAGGAAGTCGACGTCGAAGAGAACCAGCGGCTGGTGCGCGACGCGACCTATGCGTTCTACCGCGGCAGCGGGCTCCGCCGCGTCGCGCTGTTCCCCGCGACCCTGCGCGTCACCGAGGTCCTGGAGGGCTCCCCCGCAGACGTCACGGGCCTCGAGGCGGGCGACCTGATCCTCGGCGTCGTCGCGCGCGGACGGTTCGGCGAGCGCGAGCTGCCGCTGCACGCGCGCGTCGACCTCGCCCGGCTCTGCCGGGAGCAGCGCGGCCAGGAGCGGAAGTTCGTCATCCTGCGCGGCGAGCGCGACCTGCTCGGCACGGTCCGGATCGGCGGCTGAGTCGCTGCGCCGCTCAGCGCCAGACCCAGCCGCACCGCGCCAAGAGCGTGAACTGCGTCGCGAGGTCGGGCGCGTCCAGGCTCACCAGGTCGACCACGGCGCGGCGCAGGTTCGCGCGACCGAGGAGGCGGCGCTGGTCGCGCGGCGGCAGCGCCTCCAGCAGCCACGCGCTGCGCGCCGTCCCCAGCTCGAAGTGGTGCCCAAACGCCCGCCCCGACGCGACGCGGTAGTGCGTCGGCAGACCCCGGGCGCCGCGGCCAACCTCCCGCGAAAGCCGCTTGCAGCCCTGCTCCAACTGCTCTCGGAGCGGCGCGTTCGCCTGCCTGAGGAGGTGGGCGCGCAGCGCCGGGACCAGCAGCCCTGCCGTCAGCCACGCGCGCTCGAAGTAGACCCCGCGCCCCTCCTCCCCCTCCCCGAACCGCCACGTGCCCGCCCGGGCGTCGAAGCGGCCCCCGATCGCCGCGGCCAGCCGGTCCGCGGCGCATGCGACCACCCGGTCGTCGACCACGCGCAGCAACGCCTCCAGCTCCAAGAGCGGCCACCCGTAGGACCGGAGCCGCTCATGCTGCCCGCGGCCGCTCGGGAGGTGAGCGGCGAGCGCGCGCCCGAGCGCCCGGGCGGCGGCGAGCGCCCCGTCATCGGCGGTGAGCAGCCCGACCCAGAGCAGTCCCTGCAGCCACGCGTGGCCGCTCTCGACGACGCCCGTGCGGTGCCGTGCGCCGTGCACGAACGGCAGGCCGCTGCGGCCGTCCAGGTCCCGGTCGCGCAGGTGGCGCGCGCTGCGCTGGGCCAGCGCGAACGCGCGCCGGTGCCCCGTCGCGACCGCGCAGCGGAGCAGCGCGAACGTCGTGTCGTACTCGAGGTTGGTCACCTCGCCGCCCTGCCGGGCGAAGTCCCCCGCCCCGCGGTC
>CAZTQF010000221.1:0-5350 GCA_964615255.1 uncultured candidatus Brocadiaceae bacterium
CCCAGGCTTGAGCTATACTTGGTTCGAATGAATCAGGCAGTCGCACTTCACTCCGAACCGAAAGAGATACTCCGCGCCAAGTTCGGTTTCTCCGAGTTTCGTCCGCCCCAGCAGGACATCATCGATACCCTTATCGCTGGCGGCGACGCGCTGGTATTGATGCCAACCGGCGGCGGCAAATCGCTGTGTTATCAGATTCCGGCGCTGGCACTTCCTGGCTGCGGCATAGTCATCTCGCCCTTAATCGCATTGATGCAGGATCAGGTGGCCGCGCTGCGCCTCGACGCGCTGACGCACCCGAGCCTGCCGGGGGCGGGACCGGGGCGTGGAGATGCCCAGCGACCGAACTTCATCCTCAGCGAGGTGTCGCTGACGGCGCGCGCTGCGGGCAGCTCGCAGGCCGAGAGCGTCGGCCTCCGCGCGCTCGCCGCCGACTACGAGCAGCGCGGCTGGCCCGTCATCGGCGCTGTCGACGGCGACCCGAAGACCGGGTGGGCGATCGCGGATGCGTTCGGCGCGGACCACTGGGCCGCGTTCGAGACCCGCGCGCCGGTCGGCAGCTCGGGGGGCGCGTTGTTCGAGTTGGTTCTGGAGCAGCGCTACGGGAAGGGACGGACCCTGGGCCGGTTCCGGCTCTCAGCCTACTGCGGGGACCCCTCGCTGCTGCGTGTCCCGGGAGACGTCGCCGAGGGCCTGCGCGCTGCGTCGCCCTCGAGAGCGCAAGAGGAGCTCGTGCGCGAGCACTTCCTCGCCGGTCGCGCCGAGGTGGTGCGGCTCCGGGACGCGCTCGAAGACGTGCAAGAGCAAGTTCGAGCGATCGTGCCGCCGAAGACGCTGGTGATGGTCGAACTGGACGAGCCGCGCCAGACCTGCGTGATGCAGCGCGGCGACTATCTCCGGCCGGGCGAGCCGGTCGCGCCGCACACTCCCGCCGCGCTGCACCCCTTCGACGAGGCGCTGCCGCGGAACCGCCTCGGGCTGGCGCGCTGGCTGGTGGACCCGCGCAACCCGCTCACGGCGCGGGTCGCCGTCAACCGCTGGTGGTCGCACATCTTCGGCCGCGGTCTGGTGGTGACAGAAGAAGACTTCGGCAGCCGCGGCGAAGCGCCGAGCCACCCGGCGCTGCTGGACTGGCTGGCGGTCGAGCTGGTCGAGTCCGGCTGGTCGATGAAGCACGTGCTCCGCCGCATCGTGACCTCGGCGACGTATCGCCAGGCGGCCCAGCGAGACGACGCGTCGGATCCGGACAACGTATGGCTCGCGCGCGGCCCGCGGTTTCGGATGAGCGCCGAGATGATCCGGGACCAGGCGCTCGCGGCGTCGGGGCTGCTCTCGCTGGAGATGGGCGGCCCCAGCGTGTTCCCGCCGCAGCCCGACGGCCTCTGGCGGCAGACGGGCCGCAACGAGCCGAAGTACGTCGCGGCGACCGACGGGGACCGGTTCCGCCGCGGGGTCTACGTGGTCTGGCGTCGCGCGGCGCCCTATCCGAGCTTCGTGCTGTTCGACGGCCCGGACCGCGCGGCCTGTCATCCGACCCGCTCACGGACGAACACGCCGATGCAGGCGCTGACGCTGATGAACGACCCCGCCTACGTCGAGGCCGCGCTCGGCCTCGCGCGGCGTGTGCTCATCGAGGTCCGGCCTGCTGCGTCGGACGCTGTCCGGATCGAACGAATGTTCCGGCTCGTCCTGTCGCGCGGGCCTGCGCCGGTCGAAGCGGCGCACCTGCTGCAGGCGCTGGCGTGCGAGCGACGCCGGCTGCAGGAGGACCCTGCCGCCGTCGAGTCGCTGCTCGATCAGGCCGCGGCCATCGGCGGCGCCGAAGGCGTGGTGGCATGCGAGCTGGCGGCGTGGTTTGGCGTCGCGTCCGTCCTGCTCAACCTCGACGAGGGGATCACCAAGGGGTGAGCGACCACTGGCGAAAGCTCTCGGCGATGAGCCGACGCGCGATGCTGCTACGCAGCGGCGCGGGCCTCGGAGCGGCGGCGCTGGCGAAGCTGCTGGGCGACGAGGGGCGCGGGCCGCACTTCGCGCCGAGGGCGCGCAGCGTGATCTACGTCCACCTGATCGGCGCGCCGTCGCACCTCGACCTGTTCGCGCCCAAGCCGGAGCTGCAGCGGCGGGACGGCGAGCTGTGCCCCGAGGAGTTCATCGCGGGCAAGCAGCTCGCCTTCATCCGCAACCACCCGCGGCTGCTCGGCACGCCGCGGAGCCCCGAGTTCGCGTTCCGTCGGTGCGGCGCGTCGGGGCTGCCGATCTCGAACTTGTTGCCGCACCTGCAGGGCTGCGCGGACGAGCTGGCGATGGTGCACACCGTGCACACCGAGGAGTTCAACCACGCGCCGGCGCAGATGTTCCTCGGCACAGGCTTCGGCCGCTTCGGCCGGCCGAGCCTCGGCGCCTGGGCCAGCTACGGGCTCGGCAGCATGAACCGCGACCTGCCGGCGTACGTCGCGATGTTCACCGGCAATTACCCGGGCGCGGGCAACAGCATCTTCGGCAGCGGCTTTCTGCCGTCTGTCCATCAAGGGGTCGAGTTCCGGAGCAAGGGAGACCCAGTGCTGTTCCTGTCGGATCCGCGGGGCGTCGATCGCGCGTCCCGCAGGCGAATGGTCGACACGGTCAACGTGCTCAACGAGCTGCACCAAGAAGACGTCGGGGATCCCGAGACCGCGACCCGCATGGAGCAGTACGAGCTCGCGTACCGGATGCAGGCGTCGGTGCCGGAGCTCATGGACATCGCCGATGAACCCGAAGAGGTGCACGCGCTCTACGGCACCCAGCCGGGCCGCGCCAGCTTCGCGAACAACTGCCTGCTCGCGCGCCGGCTGGTCGAGCGCGGCGTGCGCTTCGTGCAGCTCTTCGAGGCCGACTGGGACCATCACGGCGCGGTGTTCCGCAGCCTGCCGCGCAAGTGTCGGCAGGTCGACCGGCCGATCGCCGCGCTGCTCACCGACCTGCGGCGGCGCGGGCTGCTCGACGACACCCTGGTCGTTTGGGCGTCAGAGTTCGGGCGCAAGCCGATGGCGCAGACGGACAACGGCACGGGCCAGGCGACCAAGGCGGGCCGCGACCACCACAAGGAGGCCTACACGCTGTGGCTCGCGGGCGGGGGCGTGAAGGGCGGCACGAGCTACGGCGAGACCGACCCGCTCGGCTACGCGCCGGTCCAGGACCCGGTGCACGTGCACGACTTCAACGCGACGATCCTGCACCTGCTCGGGCTCGACCACGAGCGGTTGACGTATCGCTTCCAGGGCCGCGACCACCGGCTGACCGACGTCGCCGGCGCGGTGGTGCGCGGGTTGCTCCAGTAGAGGCAGACGGGACCGACCACGATGCAGGCAGGCTCTCTCCGCAAGCGAATGCTCTGGCTCTTCGTCGGCTGCCTCGCGGTCACCGCCGCGATCGCGATCGTCACGGTCCTGACGGGCGCGTTCAGCGAGTTCGTCGGCCGCGTGTTGGCGAGCTCGGCGTCGGTCTCGGCCGCCAGCGTCTGCGCGATGGCCTGCGCGGCCTACCAGGAGCGGGGGGCGCGGTCGGAGCTGGGCGCGGCTGGGGTGGCGCTCGCAGGCATGACGCTCGCGGTCGCGCTGGTCGCGATCTGGCAGCAGAGCGTGGCGCTCGTGAAGTGGGTGCTGGCCATGGTCTGCTGGTCGGTTGCCGTGGCGCACGCGGAGCTCCTGCTGCTGCCACGCCTCGCGCCGCGGCATCGCTGGATCCAGCGCGCGGCGGTCGTCGCGATCGGCACGCTCGCCGCGCTTTTGACCTGGGTCGTCTTCGACGGCGACCCGGACGAAGCGCTCGGGAGGTGGCTCGCCGTGCATTCGATCCTGGTCGCGCTGCTGACGCTGGTGGTGCCGGTGGTCTGGAGGATCGGCAGAGAATCGGGAGACGGCGGCAGCCAGCTCGTGCTGCGTCGGGACGCGGCGGGGAGCTGGTTCGACGCGCGCGGCCGCCGCTACGAAGTGCGGCCGCTCGAAGACGGCCCGACCGACGGCAGCAGGGCATAGCGGGCGTTGTGCGGCGGCGGTCGATGGCATTTGATGAGGGCGCATGGGCGCTTCGCCGGAGAGCTATCCGCTGACACAGGAGCAGGTCGACGGGTTTCACCGTGACGGGTGGACCTTGCTCCCCGACTTCCTCGACGAAGAGCAGCTGCGGTCGCTCGAGCGCGACTACATGCGGCTGCTGCGCCGGGAGGTGCCGGTCCGCGGCCGCGACTACTGCGACATGGCCGGCCACTACGATCGTCCGATCGAGGAGTTCGAGCTGCTCAACGTGATGCTGCCGCGGGTCTATCTGCCCGCGCTGCAGGGCAACGCCTACGAGCGGCGAGCGGCATACGTGGTCGAGGAGCTGCTGGGGGCAGACTTCGTGCTCGATTACGACCAGCTGGTCGCGAAGCCGCCGGGCCGCGAGGGCGCGGTCTTCCACTGGCACCAGGACCTCGGCTACTGGCCGATCACCGAGGACACGCGCACCGCGACCTTCTGGCTGGCCCTCGACGACGTCGACGATGACAACGGCTGCGTGCGCTTCGTGGACGGCTCCCACCTCGAGCCTGAGCTGCGGCAGCACGTGCCGCTGCAGGGCGGACGCGACAGCAACCACACGCTGGTCGCCGAGGTCGACCCGGCGCGCGACCGCGTGCGCAGCGCGGTGATGAAGCGCGGCTCGGTCACGGTGCACCACGAGCGCACGGTCCATGGCTCGCAGGGCAACGGCAGCGATCGGTGGCGGCGCGGCTACGTGCTCGCGTTCCGGTCGCGAGAGACCGTCGCTCAGGAGCGGGCGATGGGGTTCACGCACTCACACAACGACGACGTGCAGGTGCTCACTGCGATCGGTGAGCAGACGCGCCGCCGTCGCGGCGGCGACGCCTGAGGGTCCGCTCCGGGCGCTCGGCGCCGGTCGCGGATCCGTCGACGGTCGCCGGCAGACCACCGCGCGAGCCGGGGCTGCGCGGTCGTCTGCCGGGCAGCGCCTCAGCTGCCGACCTTGGCGGAGAGGCCGTTCGACGTGCTGACGCCGAGCGCGTTGCCGAAGTCGCGTCCCGCGCCCTGCACCGTCAGCTCGACGCCGATCAACGACGCCGCAGCCGGGATGCCGACGGCCATCTGGGCCGAGCTCGCCGTGACCGGCTGGGCCCAGACGCCGACGGTGCCGTTGGTGTGCGCGAAGCAACCCGGCGCGCCGTCCGGCGTCATGTCGTAGCCCGGGTCGATCGCGACGTCCCCGAAGAAGAACCAGGCGTAGGGGCCGCTGATGTTGTCGAACTCCAGGGTCCACGTCTGGCCGACGACGGGCACGGAGCTCGAGAGCGCCAGCGCCTGCGTGTCGGTCGCGG
>CAZTQF010000222.1:0-5347 GCA_964615255.1 uncultured candidatus Brocadiaceae bacterium
CGCGCTGCTCTGCCTGACGGTGCCGTGCGCGACGGAGCTGTGGGGCGGCCATGCCTGGACCGACATCCGCGAAGACGGGACGCACGAGGCCAACCACTCGCCGGGCTGGCACACGCTCCGCTACTTCCTCCTCGACGGGGCCTATCCGCTGCTCCCCTGGGCGGCGTTCCCGCTGCTCGGCCTGCGGTTCGCCGCGGCGAGAGGTGATCGCCCGCGGCTCCGGCGGTGGCTCTTCGGGGGCCTGCTCGCAGCCGCCGTTGGGCTGTCGCTCGATCGGTTCGGCGACGCAGCAGCAGGGGGATTCGCGGTCCACCTCGACGTCACGTGGCAGCCGACGTCGCTGCCGTTCCTGCTGCTGTGGGGAGGCCTCGCGTCGGCCTCGCTCGCGTCCCTCTACCTGCTCGGTGTCCGGGCCGCGGCGGTCGCCGCGGTCGGACGGCGGTCGCTGCAGCACTACCTCGCGCACCTCGTGCTCGTCTTCTGGCCGATGACGTATCGGTGGCCCGAGGAGGACTGGTCATGGGGCACCGGCGCGGGGGTCGCGCTGGGCTACGCCGCGTTCGCTCTCATCTGGACCATGCCGCGCGTGCGCGTCGCCGCGGCCGACTAAGGTCCGGCCGTCGGCAAACTTGTCGATCCGCTCCGGGGCCTCGCGCTGTCGTGCCTCCAGGAAGGAGCTACCGCTCGGGCCGGCGCCGTGGATTCGGCGTGAGGCGGGCCGCCACCAGCCCGACCGCGAGGCTCGCCACGAGCGCGTGCTGCACCTCGGCGGCGGACTGCAGCAGCCAGCCGGTCGCGAGGCAGAGGACCACGACCGCGATCCTCCGAGGGGAGCTCAGCGCTCAGAGCACAGCTACTGGAAGGTCTGGTTGTTGTTGGTGTCGCCTGCGGTCTCGGGCGCTGGCGGACGCCACGAGAACTGCGCATAGGTGGTGCCGGTGCCTTCGAGCTGCAGCGAATAGCCTACCGGCGTGGTGGCGTCCTCGGTCACCCCGATGTCCACGGAGACCTCGCCCTTGCACGCGCCGTTGGTGGCGACGAAGGCCCCGCCGTAGCTGAGGAACTGCTTGACGACGCCCTCGGTCGTGACCAGCGCGACGCCGCCGGCTCCGTCGGCGAGGTTCGGGAACGGAAAGCTCAGCGTGCCGTAGCCGTTGTCCTGATCCGCGAAGCTGCCGTTCAAGCGGAGCCAGCGGTAGGCGCGTCCGGTGGTCGCGTCGTAGGCGATCAGCATCCAGCCGTCGACGTTCTCGTCTTCCTGGCCGGCGAGCTCGACGTGCTCCTCCACGTCAGCGCCGACGTTGTCGTAGTGAAGCTCGTTGATCCAGACCTCGGGGGCGCGCGTCGGCGTGTTCGTCGCACACGTGCCCAGGTAGATGCAGTCGGCCCACCCCGGATTGTCGACGCAGGGGTTGCGGTTGCCCTGCACGGCGAAGACCTCGTTGTTGCGCGCCATCTCCTTGGCGTCGACGGGGTCCTGCGCGTGCCACTGCAGCAAGACGCTGAGCTTGCCCATGTAGGCCACGGGCAGGTTGCTGCCCGTCGCGCTCAGGCTGATCAGGGACTCGTTGTCGGTCAGCACGAGGTCGGGCTCGGCGGCGCCGCTCTGGTGGGTTCCGCCTTCGTAGCGCACGTCCATGTAGAACAACGCGCGCGCGATGTCTCCGCGACGGTCACTCCAGACCTCGAAGCCGCCGAGCAGCCCCGCGGGGGTGGTCCAGTTCGAGTTGCCGGGGAAGACCCCGCTGCCGCCGCCGACGCCGCCGGCGGGGTCGGTCGGGAGCTCCGCCCACGTCGCGAGGCCGTTGTCGAAGACGCGGGCGCCGCGGAAGGCGCGGTAGGCGGAGCTGCACAGGAACTGTCCGTGACAGTCGGTGAACGGGTAGTTGTCGGGGCCGTTGACCGGGAAGCCGTAGACGCTCGGCCAGAGCTGCTCCGGCGCATAGCCCGGGTTGGGACCCCCGGCCTTCGCGAAGCTGCGGTTGCGGTAGGCGTCGAGCACGCTCGCCGGGCTCGAAGGGTTGGTGTCGGCGGCTTCGAGCACCGTCCAGACGGTCGGCGCGGCGCCCGCGACCGGGACCCGCGCGTGGTCGTCGATGACGTCGTGGAGGGTCGCGCGCAGCGTGGAGGGCAGCCCGGTCACCACGGACGCGTAGTAGCCGGTCGGAGCCTGCGCGTTGACGCAGCAGATCGCGGTGGTTGTGACGAGGGCGAGTCGCATCCTGGGATCACCCAAGCTAGCGGGTCGTCGCGCTGCTGTGCGGGATCGCGCCGGGCCCGCTCGCGGCGGCGGCTTCGCGCGACCGCATCTCGGCGGAGCGCGCCGCCGAAGTTGGTGCCGTGGCAGCGCCCCCCAGCAAGACGTGCGTCCGATGCGGTCGGGACTTCGCCTGGCGGAAGAAGTGGAGCGGCTGCTGGGACGAGGTCCGCTACTGCAGTTCGCGCTGCCGCAACGCGCGTCCCGACGATCTCGACGCTGCGTTGGAGCGAAACATCGTTTCCTTGCTCCACGCGCGCGCGCGCGCTGGGAGCATCTGTCCGTCCGAGGCTGCGCGCGCCGTAGCTCCTGACTGGCGGCCGCTGATGGAGCGCGCGCGCATGGCGGCGCGCCGGCTGGTCGCCGCGGGCGTCGTGGAGATCACCCAGCGCGGCGCGGTCGTGGACGCGAGCGCTGCGCGCGGCCCGATCCGGCTCCGGCTCCGTCGCCGTTCGTGACCGCGGCGGTCACCCGAGCCAGCGGAGCTGGATGGGCGCGTCGATGTCCGGGTGAAGGCTCTTGTGAACGGGGCAGGTGTTGGCGGCGCGTTCGAGCACGACCTTCTCTTCGTCGGTGAAGCTGCCCGCGATCCGGACCTCGACAGGCAGCCGCCCGATGCGGCGCGGATCGGCGTTCATGTGCTTCTCGACGGTGGCTTCGGCCCGCAGCAGCTCCAGCTCGCGTCGCTTCGCGACGATGCCGATCGTCGTCAGGATGCACGTCGCGAGCGCGGTCGCGACGAGGTCCGTCGGTGAGAAGTAGCGGCCGAGGCCCATGTTGTCCTTGGGCGCGTCGGTCTGGATGGTGTGCTCGGAGGGGCCGTGCACGGCCGTGCAGCAGAGGTCTCCCTCGTAGTTGGCGTGGATCGTGACCATGCCGCGAGGCTACCCGTCCGAGCGCCGAGGTTCAGTCGGACTTGGACAGCAGCTCGTAGGCGCGCTGGATGGCGCGGAACCGCTCGGTCGCCTCTCGCTGTGCGGCCTCGCCCAGGTTCGGCTGGGCGTCGGGGTGGAACTTGCGCACCAGCTCTCTGTGCCGCCGCCGGATCTGCGCGGCGCTGGCGTTCGCGGGCAGGCCGAGCACGGCCAGCGCGTCGACCCGGGCGTTCGCGGGGCGTTCGGGCTCGGGTCGGGGGCCGGCCCCCGCGCCGGCGCGGTGACCTCCGGCCAGGAACTGCGCGCGCGCGAGGTGGAACAGCATGCGCGCCCGCGGCGGGGGGATGCCGAGTCCGCGCGCGATCTCGTGCAGCGCGGCGTGCTCGTCGGCCCGGAAGCGCCCGTCCGCGAACGCGACCAGCGCGCACCAGCAGAACAACGTGTCGAGCTCGGCCTCGTCCAGGCTGACCGCGATGCGCGCTGCGAGGCCGACGCGGTCGTCGACCTGGAGCGGCTGCCGCTCCCAGGTCCGGAGCTCGTGCTCGCCGACCGGGAACCGCGGCATCAGGAAGGTGCGCACGATGTCCCGCTCGCTGGCGGTCACCGGTCCGTCGGCCTGCGCGACGGCGGACAGCAGGTAGAAGATCCTGCGCGGCAGCGAGGCGCGGTCCCAGGCGCGGCGCGCGGCGTCGCTCCACTCCCGACGTGTCCGGCTGCGGTAGCTGAACAGGCGGGTCATCGGCGCGACCGCCTGGATCGCGATGTAGAAGCCGACGAACCCGAGGAACAGCGTCGCGAGCCCCATCGGATCGCGGAGGTGCAGCACGCGCGGCACGACGCCGAGCCCCGCGGCAGTCAGCAGTCCGACGCCGAGCGCGAACCGTCCGACCCAGAACTGCAGTGACGAGCGGTCTGCCATGGCTGCGATGCGCGAGGCTACGTCATCCGCGACGCCGGGCGAAGATCACGCTGCCGACCACGAGCGCCATCCCGGCCCAAGTCCACGGCCCCGGCACGTGACCGAACAGCACCGCGCCGAAGACGGCGGCGAACGCGATCTGCAGGTAGCCGACGGCCGTCGCGCGGCCAGCGGCCTCGCGCGCGAGGCCCTTGGTCAGGGCGAGCTGCGCGATCTGCGTCGAGCCGCCGACGCCCAGCAGGAGCAGCCAGCCGACGAGGTCGGGCTCGACCCACTCGGACACGGCGAACGGCAGGCTGACCGGGACCGAGATGGCCGGAAACCAGAACACGACCAGGATCGGCGGCTCCGAGGCGCCCAGCCGCCGCACGGTCACGTAGGCGAAAGACGCGAACAGCGCGCCGAGCAGGCCGACGAGCACGTAGCGCCACGGGAGCGCCGCGCGCGCCGCGTCGGCGCCGAACAGCGCCGCGGGCTGGGCGATCAGCGCGACGCCGAGCAGCGCGAGCGCCATCCCCCCGATGACGCGCGGCTCGAGGCGTTCGCCGAGCCAGATCGCCGCGACCACCGCGGTCAGGATCGGGCTGACGTGGTGGATGACGGCGGCCTCGGCGAGCGGCAGGTGGTGGACCGCAGCGTAGAAGCAGATGAAGCCGCCCGAGCCGAATACGCCGCGGAGGACCAGCAAGAGGTTGTTGGTCCCCCAGGGGCGCTGGCGGGCGTGCGCGAGCCCGACGACGCTCAGCGCCAGCGTGACCACCGCGCGCGCCAGCACGATCTGCATGGTCGGCAGGCCGCGCGCGCCTGCGAGCTTGACGAGCAGCGCCATCACGGCGAACCAGAAGGCGGCCTGGACCATGTGCGCCAGCCCGCTCGATGACGCGCGCGTCGCTCCGTCCTTGCTCAACGCGGTGTGTCGGGGTCGAGCGCCGCGAGCAGCGCGTTGCGCTGCGCAGCGGTAGCGTCGTCGGTGTTCTCGGGGCAGCAGATCAGCAGCCCGCCGCCCTCGGGCAGCATGGCGCGGATCTGCGCGGCGGCCGCGCGCGCGATCGTGTCGGGGGCGCAGCCCACGCAGCTCGCCCCGGGCACGTCCTGGAGCAGCGGGTCGAGCGCGAACACCGGCAGCGCTGCCTGCGCCGTCAGGTTCGCTGCCCGCGTCGCGAGCAGCGTCCGCTCGGGGTCGTGCGTCGCGAGCAGGATCGCCTGCGCGCCGATCGTGGCGCTGCCCGAGAGCTCTTCGCGCTCGAGGAGTTCGATCCGGGGATAGCGCCCCGCGGCCGCGCGGACCTCGGCGAG
>CAZTQF010000223.1:0-5329 GCA_964615255.1 uncultured candidatus Brocadiaceae bacterium
GCCAGCCGTTCGACCCCGCGCGTCACGAGGCGCTCGGCAAGGAGCCCAACGCCGACGTGCCCGAGAACCAGGTGCTGCGCGTCATGCAGGCGGGCGACCTGCTCGGCGACCACGTCGTGCGCCACAGCAAGGTGATCGTCGCGGGCCCCCAGCCGAGCGGCGACGCGGGCGGCGAGGAGTAGCGCCGTGCCGACCTACGACTACGCGTGCAAGGCCTGCGGCCACCGCTTCGAGGAGTTCCAGAGCATGAGCTCGGACCCGCTCAAGAAGTGCCCGGGGTGCAAGAAGAACAAGCTCGAGCGGCTGATCGGCACGGGCGCCGGCGTGATCTTCAAGGGCTCGGGCTTCTACGAGACCGACTACCGCGGCGACAGCTACGCCAACGACGCCAAGAAGGACGCCGAGGCGCCGAAGACCGAGGATCGCTCCGGCGGCTGCAAGCCGACCTGCGGCACCAGCGACGCGCCGAGCGGCTGCGCGATGCCCAAGCAGGACGGCGGCGGCGACAGCGGCGCCTGAGCGCCGCCGTCGCGCGCGGCGCGGCTAGTGCCCGCCGCCGCCTGCCGGACCCAATTCGACAGGCTTGTAGCCCCCGCGCGAGCGGAAGTAGAGCGCGATCGCGCCGAACGCGAGGAACAGCACGATCGGAAAACGCGCCGCGAACATCAGCCCGTCGCGCCCCGCCTTGACCTTGCTGGCGTCGAAGACCGCGCTCTGGGCGGCCTTGTCCGCGTCCGACAGGGCGTCGAGGTGCGCGGCCGCCTGCTCCGGGACGATCGTCTCGTAAGACATCCAGAGGATGTCCTTCGTCGCCGTCGCCGCTTCGGCGAGCGCTGGCGCCTCCTGCGCGACCGTGGCCTGGATCGACTGGTCGAACGCCGAGCCGAGGATCGGCGTCCCGATGATCCCGACGGACAACAGCCCGACGGCCGACACCGTGTTGAGCGTCAAAGCACCGCCCTGCGGATAGCGCTCGGAGGTGAACCCGAGCACGCACGGCCAGTAGTAGGCCTGGCCGCACGCGTAGAGCGCGAACGCGATGAAGATCGCCACGCCGGCCGTGGTCGAGAGCCACATCAGGCCGACCGCCGAGAGCACGCCGCTGAAGCAGAGCATCGCCGGCGGGCTGGCGAACTTGAGGATGCTGCCGGCGAACATGCGGAGCACGAGCATGATCGACGCCGAGAACACCAGCGCCATGGCCGGGTTGATCTCGTAGCCGGTGAGCACGGGCGCCATCAGGCCCTGGATCCACGCGTCCGTGCCCAGCTCGGTCGTCGCCAGCGGGATCATCAAGAGGCACATCAGGAAGAACAGCGGCTGGCCGAGGCTCTTCACGGCCGCGCCGAACGCGCCGCCGATCACGAGGCCCGCGACGACGCTGTAGGTGAACCACGACTCCGGCGGCGTGGAGCCGCTGAGCGCGAACACCTGGTTGCCGATCTCGTAGAACATCAGGCCGCTGGCCAGGAACGCCGTCAAGAAGCCGACCTGGCGCAGCATCTCCTGGAACGGTACGCCGGCCTGGACGCGCTCGTCGACCGGGAAGCGGCACGGCAGGAACATCAGCACGTAGGGCACGGCCGGGACCAGGATCCACAGCGCGTGGGTGCTCCAGCTGAGCGGGCCGAAGGCGGCGTCGCTGCCGAGGATCATCAGCGTGCCGAGCACGAGGCCCGCGGGCCACGAGGCGTGCAGGATCGCCAGCCACTTGGTCTTCTCTTTGGGGTAGACCGCGGCGCAGACCGGGTTGATGACCGCCTCGACGATGCCGTGGCCGAGGCCCGCGCACAGCGCCGAGAAGTAGAGCATCCCGTAGTCGCTCGCGAACGCGGTGCCGACGCCCGAGATCGCCTGCAGCGCGAACGCAAAGAACATCGGCAGCTTGTAGCCCGTCTTGTCCACCACCAGGCTGAAGAGAATCATCGTCACGGCGATCGGCCACAGCGACGCGCCGAAGACCTGCCCGATCTCTACCTGCGTCAGGCCGAACTCCGCGCCGTATTCGCCGCCCTTGGCGACGCGGAACGCGAAGCCGACGCCGGCCGCGGTGAGAGAGAGGAAGCTCGCCCAGAACAGCAGGCGCTTCTCGCGGTCGCTGAGGGGCTGTGAAGAGTGGGGGTCGGTCACGAGAGGGCTCCGTTCGACAGAGAGGGGGAGAGAGGCGCAGCGCCGTGGCGCGCTGCGGGCACTATCGAACCGAAACCGAGGCCTCGGCGCGAGCAACTCGGCGTCCAGGCGCCCGAACAGCTGTCGAAAATCTCGCGCGCCGTCGCGGCGGACGGCGCCGCGCCCGCGCCCGCGCTGCGCCGGGTCAGCCTTCGAGCGCGGCTGCGTTCCAGGTCGCGACCCGCACGCCGTTCTGGAACGCGTCGAGCGCGCCGATGCCGGCGTAGGGCAGGTTGAGCGAGAGGCAGCGAGACAGCCGCATGCCGAGCATCGCGGCCGCGAAGCCGGTCAGCAGCGAGCCCGGGCCTACCACGACGACCTCTTTGCCCGCGACCTTGGGCATCACCCCGGTCCACCACTGCAGCATCCGCTCGACGGCTTCGCCGAGCGTCTCCCCGCCGGGCGCTGCGGCCTCGCCGAAGTCGCCGAAGAAGGCGCGGACCGCGGCCTCCTGGTCGCGCATGATGTCTGCCCAGGAGCGGCCCTGCCACTCCCCCATCTCCTGGTCGCGCAGGCGCTCGTCGACCTGGACCTCGAGCTGCTTGTGCTCGGCGAGGCCGCGCGCCGCGTCGAGGCACTGCGGCTGGGGGCCGCTCGCGACCACCGCGACCTCACGTCGCTGGAACAGCTCGAGCCAGCGAAGCACCTGCGCGCGGCCGCGCCGGCTGAGGTCTGCCGGCCCAGCGCCGACGGCGAGCTCTGCATGCGACGCCTCGAGCTCCGGATGGCGCAGCAGCCAGAGGCGACTGAAGTCGGTGGGGTCGTCGAGCACGCCGCCATCTTGGCGGACGCGGCGCCGCGGTTCCAATCGCGGATCCGGCCGCTCGATGGCCGGGCATCACAGGGGGCCGCCGCCACCCGCAGCGCTGCCTAGAAATGAAGCGGGGCGGCCCGAAGGCCGCCCCGCTCACTGTCTCTGATGTCCCTGAGGGATCAGAAGACCAGCGTGAACAGCAGGTCGATGCTGGTCGCGTCGTCGGTGCCGTCGTCCAGGTTGCTGATCTGGACTTGGGTCTTGAGGTTGTGCTCCGCGTAGTACGCGTTCGCACCGACGGTGATCTCCGTCAGGTCATCGGCGAAGTTGTCGCCACCCACGACCGACCAGCGAGCGACGAAGCCCGGCTGCATGCTGCCGGACTTGGCCATCGTGTAGGACACCTGGGCGTAGCCGCCGTCGTCCGTCGTGCTGGTGTTGTCCGAGTCGCGGTTCCACCACTCGACCTGGCCAGCGACGCCGTTGCCCATCTTCACGCCGCCGTACACGTTGACGGTGGTGAAGTTGTCGGCGCCGTTGTCGGCCGTGATGGTCGCGCCGGCGATCCACTGCATGTCGCCCGAGCGAGCGAGGTCACCTTCCGACCAGCTCTCGCTGTTGCCAGCGTGGCTTCCGAAGCTGAAGCCTGCGGTCCAGGCCATGTCGGTGTCGTCGTTGCCTTGGTCAGGGCCGTCGTTGGCGGCCGACGTGCCGTCGTTCATCACGCCGGCGTGCCAGTTGCCGCGGCCTTCCATGAACGCGCCCTCGATCAGAGCGCCCGTCGCGCGGCGGTTGGCGAAGTAGTCGGTCGAGTTGGCGCGCGTGGCCGTCTCGAAGTCCGTGTCGTTGGCGCTGGTGTCTGCCGAGAGACCCGAGCGCATCTTCTGCTGGCCGAAGCGCAGGTTGATGTCGTCGCGGATCTGCCAGCCGACCCAGGCGTCGACGAGGTTGTCGGTGCCCTGGCCGCCGTCGGTCGGGCTCATCTGGACGAAGTAGGACGCCTTGCCGTCCATCATCGAGCCACCGACGCGAATCCGCGCGTCCGCGTCGAACTCGCTCTCGTTGGTGTTACCGCTAGCGGCGTCTTCGCCCCAGCCGTAGCCGACCTGGACCTGACCGCCAACGGTCATGCCGCTGCCGCCGTCTTGCGACGTGAACGTGAGGCCCCGGCCGAGCTCGTAGCGAGCGCTGTTCAGGAAGCCGCCGATGCTGGAGCCAGCGGACTGCGGCAGGGTCGAGATCTTGCCCTCGAGTTGCGGGAGCGACGGGGCGTTTTGAGCAGCGACGACGCTCGCGAACGCGAGCAGGGAAGCCGTCGGGATCAGGGTACGAGTAAGGGGGTTCTTCAAGTGTGCACCTTGTGGAGCCAGCAGGTCCGACGAGGCTGTTTCGCTTTCGCGACTTTCGCAGGGAGTGTCCGAGAAGGCCCTGCTGACCGCCGTCGCCCAATTCTCTGACCGGAATGGACGTCGGTGTTATTGCTGCGCTCCGAGTGCGTGTCCAGTCTTTCCGGCTGCTTTTTCCCCACATTTCTCCACAACTTTCTCCACACAAAGAATCCGGCGCCGCCGGACTAATCGCCGATCGCTGCCAGGATCGCGAGCGCGCGCCCGGCGCACGCAGGCGGCACGAACACGTGGTCGTGGCAGGCCCCTGCCACGACGTTGCAGGCGATCCCCGCCGCCGCGAGCGCGCTGGCGAACCTCGCGGTCAAGCCGACCATCGACAGCGAGGTCTGCGCCTCGAGCGTCAACCAGCGCCCCCGCCACCGGATCTCCAAGCCGGCGGCGAGGGCGTCGGGCTCAGGCAACACCAGTGTCCGACCTTCGGCCTCCAGGATCGAGGCTACCACGCCCCACCCCGCGGTGTCGACGTCCGGCGGCACACAGACGAACGCGAAGACTCCGTCGTGCAGCCGCGGCCGCAGCGCGCTCACGCCTGCCGCTCGCGGTGGCCCTGCACGATGTGCTCGACGACCTGGGGCTCGGCCAGCGTCGAGATGTCTCCGAGCTGGTCGTAGCTGGCCTCCGCGACCTTGCGCAGGATCCGCCGCATGATCTTGCCGCTGCGCGTCTTCGGCAGCCCGGGCACGACCTGCACCTGGTCGGGCGTCGCGATCGGGCTGATCACCTCGCGGACCTGCGCGCGCAGCGCGGCCTCGACCTCGCCGGACTCGACGCCTTCGGCGCCTTGCCCGGCGATCACGTAGGCGTAGATCCCCTGCCCCTTCACGTCGTGCGGGAACCCGACCACGGCGGCCTCGGCGCAGAACTCGTGGGCGACCAGCGCGGACTCGATCTCCGCGGTCCCGAGGCGGTGGCCGGACACGTTGAGCACGTCGTCGACCCGGCCGGTGATCCAGTAGTAGCCGTCCTCGTCGCGGCGGCAGCCGTCACCGGTGAAGTA
>CAZTQF010000224.1:0-5326 GCA_964615255.1 uncultured candidatus Brocadiaceae bacterium
CCGAGCGTGCTGGGCGCGGGGCTCATCGAGGCGATCCCGGACGCTGACATCGAGGCCAACGAGCTCACGCCGCCGAGCACCAACGTCAGCGGTCGCGTCCACTGGGTGACGCCGCTCGAGGCGCCGACGGGTCCGCAGCGCGCCGGCCGCATGGGCTGGAAGGCGCAGCTCGCGACGGTGCTCTCGTTCTCGGGCGACGCCGCGCAGAACGAGATGGGGCTCACCAACCGCCTGCTGCCGACGGAGAACGCGCCCAACGGCAACCTCTCGCTGCTGACGCTCTACGACAACGTCGCCGACCCCGAGGACGGCCCGGACGCCAACGGGCTGGACTTCATCGACCGCATCACAAACTTCCAGCGCTACCTCGCAGCGCCGCCGCAGACGCCGCGGTCGGGGATGGCGGGAGAGGCCGTCTTCGAGAGCGTCGGCTGCGCCGACTGCCATGTCGGGACGTGGACGACCGGCAACGACCCGGCGTTCGAGGCGGCGATCCGCAACCAGACCATCAAGCCCTACAGCGACTTCCTGCTGCACGACATGGGCGTCGCGGCGGACTTCATCGGTGACGGCGACGCGACCACGCAAGAGCTCCGCACGCCGAACCTCTGGGGCGTGCGCAGCCGCAACGCGCTGTGGCACGACGGCCGGGTGGTCGGCGGCACGCTGGTCTCGCGGATCCTCGGCCCGGGCGGGATCATCGACCTGCACGCGTCGCTCGGGAGCGAGTCGCGGCCGTCCGCGCTGGCCTTCCAGGCGCAGTCGGCGGCCGACCAGCTGGCGGTCGTGGCGTTCTTGGACTCGCTCGGTCGGGCCGAGTTCGACTGGGACGGGGACAACGACTTGGACGAGGTCGACCTCGCGGCGTTCGTCACGGCGCTGGCGGGCGGGCCGTATACGGCGGACGATCCTGAAGCGGTGTTCGACTTCAACCAGGACGGCGTCGTCGACGTCCTCGACCGCGACGCCTTCGCGCTCGTCTACGAGGTGGACTGCAACGGCAACGGCGTCAACGACCTCGCCGACGTGGTGACCGGCGGCTTCGACGACGCCAACCAGAACCTGGTCCCCGACGAGTGCGAGCACTGCCAGGTCGACCTCGGCTTCGCGGGCGCGGGCGCGCTGCGCCTGGACGTCTGCGGCGACGACCTGACGCTCCCCGGCTCGCGGGCGTCGTTCCAGCTCGTCGCTGGCCCCGCCAACGCGCCCGTGATCGTCGTGATCGGCGCGGCCTCGAACCCGACGCCGACGCCGATCGCCGGGACGGAGTTCCTCGTGCCGCTGCTGCCGCTGACCGGCTACGTCGACGCCTTCGTCACCGACGGGGCAGGCGAGCTGCGGCTGCCGTTCTACGGCGGGGGCAACACGCCGACGTCGACCTGGGTGTTCCAGGCGGCGACCTTCGACGGCGTGGGCTACGACCTCTCCAACGCCCTCGAGGTCGTCGTCGGCGCGTTCTGAACGGCGGGTCCGCTGGCCCGCGTGAGGATTGCGTGAAGATGGCGGCGGCGGAGGGCGCGCGCCGCGGCGCTGTGGCACGCTTTATTCACGTTCGCACCGCAATCCGACCATGACGCGCTCCGTTGTCCCCTGCCTCCTCGTCGCGCTCGCCTGCTCTTGCGGCAGCGGCGGCTCCTCTTCTGCGCCGCCGGCGTCCGCTCCAGCGGCGCCGTCCGCGCCCGTCGTCACCGTCGCGGTTACGGCCGCCAACGGGGTCGACTTTGCCGCTGCGGCCGTGCGCGGGGTGTTCGACCTCGTCAACCTGACCTACATCGCAGCGAGCTTCCTGCGGCGACCGGTGCCCGAGGACCCGAACGCGCCTGCCAACTCGGTGACGGTCTCTGCCGAGGTCGAGGGCCCCGACGGCGGGACCGCTGTCTACACCCTGGACGACCTCGACCAGGACGGCGAGTTCTCGACCGGCGACGTGGTCACGATCGACTTCAACGGCTACGCCGACGGGGACCTGACCCTCGACGGCGTGGTCTTCCTCGAGGACCTCCACGCGCAGGGCCGCATCACGCAGGGCGGCGGCACCTTCCTCGCGGACGCGACGCTGCGCTTGCTCAACCTCGAATACCAGCTGGGTGCTGGCACCTTCGCGCTCAGCGCGGAGCTGCCGTTCCGGCTGGAGAACCGCGAGATCCTCGAGATCTACGATCTCGTCCTGTTCGAGCCTGTGACGGTCGGCACGCTGGAGCTGGAGGCCGGTTCGCGGTGGCTGCGCTACGCCGGGGACGCGGGCCTCGTGCTCGATGTCGAGGGCGCGGCCTACTCGCCGGCGCTCGACGGCGTCGCGGGGTTCGAGACCTCGACGTTCGCGAATCTCAACGAGCTCACGGGCGAGCTGAGCTCGGGCGCGCTGCGGGCGACCGGCACAGAGGGGTCCTTCGTCGAGCTCGTTCCAGAGGTGCCGAGCCCCGCCAACTTCAACTGCTTCTTCTTCGGCATCGGCTGCGGCTTCGAGGTGAGGATCGAGGAGGACGGCGAAGAGGGATTCGAGTCCACGCAGCTCGTCCAACCGACTAGCCTTCTGCCGCAGTAGCGAGCGCGAGCCGCCGGCTCGCCAGGTGCCATGCGAGCTGAACGAGACCCGCTCACCGTCGTCGTCGGCTGCGGCGTGATCGGCCTGACGACGGCGCTGCGACTGCGCGCAGCCGGCTACCGCGTCGAGGTTTGGACCCGAGACGATCCGCTCGAGACGACCTCGGCCGCGGCTGGCGCGATCTGGTACCCGTTCCTCGCCGAACCGCGCGACGCGGTCGTCCGGTGGAGCGCGGCGACCTTCCGTCGCCTGCGCGCGATCGCGGACGAGCCGCGCGCCGGCGTCCGAATGGCGCCGGTCGTCGAGGTGTTCGCCGAAGAGCACCCCGACCTGTGGTGGGCCGAAGCGGTGCCGGGAGTCGAGCTGCTGCCGCGATCGCAGGTGCCGGCGGGCTACCGCGCGGCGGCGCGCGCGACCGTGCCGGTGTGCGACGTCCCGGTCCACCTCGCCTGGCTGCTCGCCGAGCTCGAGCGCGCGGATGTGCCGGTGCTGCGCCGGGCGGTGCGCGCGCTGACGGACGTCTTCGAGGTCGCCGACGTCGTCGTCAACTGCTCCGGGATGGGGGCGCGCGCGCTCTGTGAGGACCCCGAGCTCGTGGCCGTGCGCGGGCAGCTTCTGGTCGTGGACGGCGCCGAGCTGGCGGCTGCCTGGATCGACGACACGACGTCGCGTCCGCGCTACCTGATCCCGCGCGGCGACACGATCGTCGTCGGTGGGACCGCGCAGGAGGGGGACGAGCGGTTCGAGCCGGACGCGTCGGAGTCGGCGCAGATGCTCGCGGACGCGCGCGCAGCGGCGCCGCAGCTGGCGTCTGCGGCGGTCCGGCATGTGCGCGTCGGCATGCGGCCCTTCCGTTCGACCGTACGACTGGAGCGCGAGGCCCGTCCTGACGGCGGCGTCCTGGTGCACAACTACGGGCACGGCGGCAGCGGCTACACGGTCAGCTGGGGCTGCGCCGATGACGTCGTGGCCCTGCTGTCGGATGGACGGCTGCCCTGAGCGGGTATCTTCACACCATGATCCGCGTCGCCGTCGCCTTGTTTGCCGCCGCCGCGCTCGCCGCGCAGGTTCCGCTCGTCAGCGCCAGCGGCGAGAACATGCGGCTGGCCTCCTGGTCGATCACGCCGAGCGCGGGCGGCGGCTGGGCGCTGACGCTCCAGATGGACGACGACAACGGCAACGCTTCGCTGCCGACCAGCTTCCGCCGGTGGTGGCACTGCCAGGTCGCCAACCTCGCGCCGGGCACGCCTTTGAACTTCCGCGTCACCAACGCCGGCTACTCCGACGTGATCCTCCCGGTCTGGTCGCTGTCGTCGGACGGCGTCACCTTCGGCCCCTACACGCGCATGCCGACGAGCGCGGTGCCGACGGTGCAGGGCGGGACGCAGCACCTGTTCAGCGTGACGGTCCCGCCGGGCGTCGTCGCGATGCGCGTCGCGAAGTTCTTCCCCTACACCGTGGCCCGCAAGGACGCGCTGCTGGCAAGCGTCGCCGGCGACCCGCGCGTGCGCAGCGTCGTCTCGCTCGGCAGCTCCCAGCAGGGGCGGCCGATCGAGAAGGTCGAGTGGACGGACAGCACGGTGCCCGACGCCGGCAAGCAGCGCGTCTGGATCCACGCCGGCGTGCACCCCGCGGAGACCACCAGCCACCTCATGGTCGAGGGGCTGTTCGACTGGCTCAGGTCGGGAGAGCTCGAGGCCGAGATCCTGCTCGACCACGCGCTGATCGAGGTCGTGCCCATGGCCAACCCGGACGGCGTCTACCTGGGCAACTACCGGACCAACGCGAACTCGGCGAACCTCGAGGCGCAGTGGAGCGCGCCCTACAACTCCCCTCAGCCCGAGGTGGTCGCGCTGCGCACCGCGGTGGAGGGCTACATGGGGACGGCGCAGAACCCCGCGAGCCACCCGATCCGCGTGCTGCTCAACCTGCACAGCACGCACAACGTCACCTACCCGTTCCACTTCCGACACGTCTCCAACCCGGGGTGGACCGCGGGCTGCACCAGCTGCGGCGTGCTGCCGGTCGTGCACCAGGCGGAGAGCGAGTGGATCGCGGACTTCGCCGCGCGCAGCCCGCTCGTCGCGCTCGGCACCACCGCGAACAGCACGCTCGGCTCGCGCCCCTACGTCGAGTCCATGTGTCACGACCGCTGGACCGCCGCGCCGGGGTGGCTCGGCGCGCCCAACTTCGAGGCGCCGGTGATGGCCATCACCTTCGAGGGGACCTACGCGCGCGGCCCGAACGGCTTCAGCTGGAGCACGGAGGCCGACTACCTGCAGTGCGGCCGGGAGATGGGGCTCGCCCTCTTCGACCACCTCGGCCTCGGGATCTCCGCGAGCGTCGCGTCGTACGGCGGCGCGTGCCAGTCCGTCAACATGACCGGCACGCTCGCGCTGCAGCCCGACCTCAGCCACCTGCTGCTGCTGGTGATCTCCGCCGGGCCGCCGAACGGCGTGGCCGTGCTCGCGGCCGGCGGCAGCGCGGTCCAGGTGCCGTTCCCCGCGCCGTGGAGCGCCTGCACCCTGCTCTCGCAGCCCGACGTCACGGCGGTGCTGCCCCTGAGCCTGTTCGGCACCGCGATCGGGCAGGTCACCGTCCCGCCGGTGCCCGGGCTCGTCGGCTACCTGCAGGCGATCACGCTGTCCCCGGGGACAGGCCTCGACGCGAGCAACGGCCTGCGCGTGCAGAACGACTTCTGAACCCGCGGGCCGCGGTGTTTCGCGCCCGGCGCGACGGCGCTATCCTGCCCGGCGGTGAGCTACCGCGTCGAACTGCCGG
>CAZTQF010000225.1:0-5322 GCA_964615255.1 uncultured candidatus Brocadiaceae bacterium
CGGGGTCGGTGTCGGTCGGCTCGTCCAGCAGCAGCACCGCGCTGGTGCCCTTGAGGATCCCGCCCGACGGCGCGGCGGCGACCACAGCGTAGCCGAGCGCGCGGAGCGCCTCGCGGTCGTCCTCGCCGACGAGCGCGCCGTCGAGCGCGTTGCGCTGCGGCTGCACCATGACGTTCCAGTGCTTGTCGGTGGTGTCTTCGTCGAGGGCGGGGACGTCCGAGGCGAAGAACGGCTCGACGAGGCCTGGGTAGATCGTCAGGCCTCGGCAGTCGACGACCGTGGCGCCGGGCGGCGTGACGTCGCGACCGACCGCGGCGATCTTTCCGTCGCGGAGCACGACGGTGGCGCCGGAGAGGCTCTTCCCGGGCTCGGGCACGACGCGGGCGTTCTGCAAAGCGTACCAACCTGGGTCGACCGGCCGGGGCCCGTTGTGGGGCGGGCCCTGGGCGATGGCCGAAGCCGTCAGGATGGCGAGGACGACGACGTGGTCGAATCGCATCCGCGCAGCATACGAGCGCGTCCGGCGCGACCGCACGGCTTTCGCCGCGCGCCGACCGCGGCCGGCGCGGCGCCTATTCGACGGCAGGTCGGGTCTCGCCGCGACCGTAGAGCCAGCGCCACCCGCCCCGCGCGCAGCGGACGAAGTCGTCCAGCACGAGGTAGAGGCTCGGCACCAGCACCAGGGTGATCAGCGTCGCGAACAGCACCCCGAACGCGAGCGATACCGCCATCGGCACGAGGAAACGTGCCTGCACGCTTCGCTCCAGGAGCAGCGGGAGCAGCCCGAAGAACGTCGTCAGCGAGGTCAGCAGGATCGGGCGGAAGCGCGCCGCCCCTGCCGTTCGCACCGCCAGCAGCAACGAGCCGCTCTCGCCGCGGCGCTTGTTGATCCAGTCGACCAGCACGATGTTGTCGTTGACGACGACGCCGGACAGGGCGATGACGCCGAACAGCGAGAGGATGCTCAGGTCGTAGCCGGTGAACATGTGGCCGATCACAGCGCCGACGAAGCCGAACGGGATCGCGGTGATGATCAGCGCGGGCTGCAGGAACGAGTGCAGCGGCATCGCCATCAGCGCATACATCGCGAACAGCGCGATCACGAACCCGCCGGCGAGCGAGATCAGCAGGTCGGTCTTCTTCTTCTGGTCGCCCTCGAAGCCCCAGCTGAGGCCCTCGTAGCGGGCCACCAGCCGCGGCATGACTTCTTCTTCGAGGCGGTCGTTGATCGCGGCGGCGCTGGCGTCGGGGTCGTTCTCGTCGACGTCGCCGCTGACCCGCAGCGCGCGCTTCTGGTTGACCCGGGTGATCGACGAGGACGACCGGCCGCTGCGCACGTCGGCGACCACGTCCAGCGGCACCTCGTCGCCGGAAACGGTGCGGATCCGCATCCGATCGAGGTCCTGGACGCTGCGGCGCTCGGACTCCGGGTAGCGCACCATGACCTTGACGTCGTCGCGGCCGCACTGGATGCGCTGTGCCTCCTCGCCGTAGAAGGCCTGGCGGACCTGGCGCGCGAGCGCCCGTTGGCTCAGGCCGAGCGGCTCCGCCGACGGCTTGATGCGCAGCTCGAGCTCGCGCTTGCCGAGCCGGAACGTCGTCGCGACGTCCTTCACCTCGGGCATCGCAGACAGCTCGCCCTGCAGGTCCTCGACCGCGGCTCGGAGCGTGTCCATGTCGGCGTGGTAGAGCTCGACGTCGATGTCCTTGCCGGTGCTGAAGAACGACGTCGTGAAGGTCAGCTCCAGCGCGTCCGGGATCGCGCCGACGCGCTGCCGCAGCCGCGCCATGATTTCGTCCGACGACGGCGTTCGCAGCTCGGAGCGCAGCAGCTGCAGGTTGATCTCGGCGAGGTGCGAGCCGGACTGCGCCGGGCCGCCGCGGTCGCCGCCGTTCTGCGCCTGCTCCTGTGAGTAGAGCTGCGCGCCGACCGTCGCCAGCATGTGGTCGAGCAGGGGGCCTTCGCTAGGCTGCTCGACGTCCAGCTCGGCGCACAGCTCGACCGCCGCCCGCTCGATCCGGGCGAGCGCCTCGGTCGTCTTGGTGATCGGGGTGCCCTGCGGCATCGTCAGTGACACGACCACGTTGTCGCCTTCGACGGTCGGGAAGAACACGAACCGCGGGAACCCGGCGACGACCGTCGCGACCATCACCAGGAACGACGCCGCGGCGGCGGCGACGGTCGCGTAGCGCCAGCGCAGGCACACCTCGAGCGCCGGCTGGTAGACCCGGTCGACGATCCAGGTCAGCGCACCCTGGACGCGGTCCTGCGCCCAGCCGAGCGCGCGCGCGCCCAGCCACGGGCGGCGACAGGAGCCCTCGCCCATCAGCGTCAGGTGCGACGGCAGACACAGCTGCGACTCGATCAGGCTGAGCGCAAGCACCGGCAGCACGATGCACGGGATGACGCGCCAGACCTGCGCGTCGGACCCCGGCACCGAGAACAGCATCGGCAGGAACGCGACCATCGTGGTCAGCACCGACGCGAACACCGGGTGCCGGACCTCGCGGCTGCCGCGGACTGACGCGAGCATCGGGTTGGCGCCCATGCGTCGGTGTCGCGCGATGTTCTCGCCGACCACGATCGCGTCGTCGACGACGATGCCGAGCACCAACAGGAACGCGAACAGCGAGATCATGTTGATCGACACGTCGAACATCGGCATCGCCGCGACCGCGCCGAGGAACGCGACGGGGATACCGACGGCGACCCAGATCGCCAGGCGCAGCTGCAGGAACAGCGCCAGGATCACGAACACCAGGATCAGGCCCTGGCCCGCGTTGCGGAGCAGCAGCTCGATGCGGCTCTTGAGGATCACCGACTCGTCCTTCCAGGTCGTGATCTCGACGCCGTCGGGCATCATCGCGCGGCCCTCGTCCTGCACCCAGCGTCGCACAGCGTCGGTGATCACGATGGCGTCCTGGTCGCCGACGCGGAACACCTTGAGCAGCGCCGCGGGGCGGCCGTCGAAGCGCGCCGTCAGGTCGTCGTCGGCGAAGCCGTCGACGACGCGGGCGACCTCGCCCAGCTTGAGCTCCGAGCCGTCGGCGCGCGTCAGCACGGTGACGTCCTCGAACTCACGACCGCGGTAGGCCTGCCCTTGGATCCGCAGCAGCGTCTGGCCGTCGTCGGACTTGATCGCGCCGGCGGGCAGGTCGAGGCTGCTGGTGCGGATGGCGTCTGCGACCTGGTCGAAGGTGAGGCCGTAGCGCCGCAGCGTGTCCTCGCTGACCTCGACCGAGATCTCATAGGGGCGCACGGCCTCCAGCTCGACCTGGGTGACCTCTGGGAGGCCGGTCAGCTCGTCGCGCACCTGCTCGGCGAGGCGCTTGAGCGGCAGCTCGCCGACCTCGCCCGACAGCGAGACGTAGATGACCTGCTTGCGCAGGACCAGGCGCGAGACGATCGGCTCCTCGATCTCGCCGGGGAAGTTGGTGATCGCGTCGACCTGGTTCTTCACGTCGTCGAGCACCCGGCCGACGTCGGCGTCCTGCAGGGCCTCCACGAGCACGGCGCCCACGCCTTCGGTCGAGGTCGAGGTGACCTTCTCGACGCCGGTGACGCTCGAGACGGCCTCCTCGATGATCTGGCAGACCCCGGTCTCGACCTCAGCAGGAGTGGCGCCGGGGTAGACGACCGAGATCCGCACGATGTTCGGGGTGATCTCGGGGAAGACCTCACGCCGCACGCGTCCGGTCAGCAGCGCCGCGGTGCCGGCGACGATGAACGCCAGCGCCAGCAGCGTCGCGGCGACGTGGTTCTGGGTGAACTTGGCGAAGAAGCCGCGGTCTTCCTCGGGCGGGACCAGCGGCGCGTTCGGTTCTGGCGTCGGCTCACTCATCGCGCGCGCTCCTGCACGCCGCTGCCGTCCTCGGTGGTGCGCACCAGCATCCCGTCGACCGGCGCCTGCAGGATGGACAGGCACACCTGCTCGCCGGCGGCGACGCCGGAGCGGATCAGCGCGCGGTCCCGCTCGGTGCGGAGCACGTCGACGCTGCGTCGGACCAGTCGCGTCCGGGTCACGCCGTCTTCGTCGGCGTGGTCGGCCACCAGCCAGAGCGCGTCGCCGTTGGCGAGCGCTGCGCGCGGCACCGCGTAGACGCCCTCGGCGCGGCGTCCGCTGATCACCGCCTCGACGAACATGCCGACCAGCAGCGGGGCCGCGGCGTCGGGCCGGACGCGCGCGACGGCGGTCAGCTGTCGGGTGCGGCGGTCGACCTCGCCCTCGACCCGTACGATGCGGCCGCGCCAGGTGCGCTGCTCCCCGGCGAAGTCCGCGGTCAGCTCCACCTCGGGCCCGTCGTCTTGGCGCTCGCCCAGCGGCAGCGCCGCGAACCCGGCCTGGTCGAGCGGGATCGGCAGCCGCACCTCGAGCTCGTGCGTGTCGAGCACGACCGCCAGGCGCTGGCCGCGCTGCACGGTCTGACCGATGTCGGCGTGCACGCTGCGGACCCTGCCTGCAAACGGCAGCTGCACCTGGCAGCGGGCGAGGTCCATGCGGGACCGCTCGAGCATGGCCTGGGCGGCCTGCAGCGCCATGCGTGCGTCCTTGATCTGCGGCTCGCGGCGGACCAGCGGGTCCGCGGGCCGGTCGCCTTCGAGGTTCTGCCACGCGCGCAGCGCGGCCTCGGCTTCGGCTTCCTCCTGCATCAGCCGGAGCTCGGCGCGGGCCACGGCGGCCTCCTGCTGAGAGATCGCCAGCTGGTAGTCTCTCGGGTCGATCGAGACCAGCACGTCGTTGGGCGTGAACCTGCCGCCGGCGCGCAGCGACTCGTGGGTGCCGACGATGCGGCCCGAGACCTCGGCGGCCAGCTCGACGGTGCGCAGCGGCTCGACGGTGCCGCGGGCGCGCACGTCCAGCTGTGCGTCTGAAGGCTCCAGCGTCATCACCCGCACCAGCGGGCCGGGGTTCTGCCGCTGCTCGACGCGCGGCTGCTTCTTGTTGCTGACGATCCGGTAGGCGACGCCGGCGCCGCTCCCGAGCAGCGCGATCGGGAGCAGGACCTGGAGGATGATGCGGAGGATGTTCATCGCAGCTCGGAGGCGCCCTCGTCGATGACCCCGCCGCCGAGGGCGAGCAGCAGGTCGATGCGGTTGTCGATGCGTTGCCGGGTGACCGTCAGTCGCGCGGACTCGGCCTGGAACGCCTGGCGCTGGCCGTCGGCGACGGCCAGGAAATCGGTGAGCCCGAACTGCCACCGCTCGCGCGCGAGGTCGCGCGCCTGCGCGGCGTGCGAGGCGGCGTCGGCGAGCGCTTGGAGTCGGTCCTTCAGCTGCGCGTCGGAGGCGAGGATGTCCTCGACCTCGCCGAAGGCGCGCAG
>CAZTQF010000226.1:0-5317 GCA_964615255.1 uncultured candidatus Brocadiaceae bacterium
GAGCGCCGCCTTCGAGGTCACCGCGCAGCGCGTCGAAGTCGATCCGCGCCGCAGCGCCCGCGCCCTGCACCAGGACCTCTCCGGTGAGATGCGTCGCGCGCCAGGGAGGCAGCGGCAGGCGCAAGTCGACGTCCTCCAGCTGTAGCCGCACGTCGTGTCGGATCGGGTCGTCCGGCCGCGGTCGCCACACCCGGACGCCGCCGGAGAGCGCGCCGCGCGGCGCGGTCGCGCGCCACGCCGCGTCCAGCTCCGGCACGATCTGCGCGACGCCTTCTCGCAGCTCCTCGTCGACTCGAAGGTGATCGAGCGTGACGACCGCCTCGAAGCCCTGGCCCGGCGCGTGGTCGTCGCGCAGCGGGATGCGGCCCTCCATCGTCAGGCTGCCCGCGCCGTGGCGTCCGCGGAGGTCGAAGCGCGCGTCGGCCTGGTCGACCTGGATCGCGCCCTGCAGCGCTTCGAGCGCGTAGGGGAAGCCCGCCCAGCGCATCGCCGCTCCGCGCGGCGTCACCTCCACGCTGAATCCGCCCTCGAGCACGTCGCGAGGTCGGATCACGACGTTGACGTCGGCGCGGCCGCTCGGCGCGAGCTTGTCGTAGAGCGCGCCGTCGTCGCGCAGCAGCGTCGCCAGCGCCCGCCGCAGGCCTGGCCCGAACGCCACGCCGCTGCCGTCGATGTCCAGGTGGACCGAGGCCCGCTGTTCTGGCGGGAACTCGATGTGCCCGGCCAACTCGACCCGGCCGCCGTCCGCCGCGGCGGCGATGTCGGCCTGCAGGTCGCGCAGCATCAGCACGCGGTCGCGCAGGATGACGTCGCCGCGGCCGTGCTCCAACGGCAGCGGGAACCCGATCCGCGCGTCCGGCTCGCCGAACCCCTGGAACGACATGCCGACGTCGCGCAGGCGAAGGTCCATCTCGGCGTCCGCGCCGGGCTCGTGGGGGTTCTGCAGGTAGAGCTCGAGGTCGGCGCGGCCCGCCGTAGGACGGAGCGCGTCGACGACCTGGCGGCCGACGCGGAACGAACGCAGCGCGCCGCGTAGGTCGTCGTTCCAGACGAGGTCGCTGCCGCTCGCCGCTACCTCGACCTGCAGCGGCGCGTCGTCCTGTGGCAGCAGGTTGCGGATGCGCGCGCGCACGTTGATGGCGCCCGCGTCGCTCTGCTGTCTGACGGTGGCTTCGAGCACGCCTCCGGCAGCCGTGTCGATGGACAGCTGGACGTCAGCGGCGCGCACGATCGGCGGCAGGCGGGGGGTGTCGAACTGCACGCCGCTGCAGCGCGCCTCGACCTCGAACGTGGGCCGGCGGTCCGCAGCCCCGCGCGCCGGGACCCGGCAGGTCACGCGCAGGGACTCGACGTCGCCGCCGAAGTCGAACGCCGGAGCCGCTACGCCGAGGCTTCTGAGCAGCTTGCCGACGACCTGCTGGTCGCAGTTGACGTCCCGGGTGGCCATGGTGATGGCCGCAGCGCCGGTCGAGGTGTCCAGCTCACCGGAGAGCGCGAACAGCGCCGCGGGCTCCCGGAGGCGCAGGGCCCCGGCGAGCTGGAGCTTTCGGCGGTCCTGCTCCAGGGGCACGAGCTGCAGGTCGACGTCGACCATCTCGAGCGGCGGGGCGCCTTCGACCGTGCGCAGCGTGACGGTCGCAGTCTGCACCTCGAGCACGGGGAGCGGCAGGTCGGGGCTCTGCGACCCGCCGCGGTCGCCCAGCGCGGCGGCCGTGAACAGCTCGGCGGCCTCGGGGAAGTCCGGGCCGACGTCGACCTCGAGACCTTCGAGCACGACGTGGCGAGGAGCCACGAGGGAAGCACCCGGATCCAGCTGCACGTCCACGAACCCGCGACGGAGGCGCACGAGCGACCGCGTCGGGAGGGTCGGGTCCGCGACCGCGAAGCCTCGCAGCTCCAGGCGGCCCCGCGGCAGATCGAGGGACGTGTCGTCGAGCTGGACGGCCGGCAAGAGCAGCTTCTCGAGCTGCCGCCGGACAAAATCCGTCGCCGCGTTCGAGTTTTGTAGCAGCCCCACGGTCGTCGCGGAGAGCACCACGACGAGCGCGATCGTCGACAGCAGGATGCGGCGCCAGCTCATGCGGGCGGCGACTCTAGCCGATGGGAATCGTCGCTGCGCGCCTTCGTTTCAAGTGCCCAGGATCGCGTCCATTCTGTTGATTTGCCCCCGTTCTCGGGGGTTTGGCGGTGTCGCCGTCGAAACCGGGGGTAGGGGGCCGAGAACGGCCGTTTCGCGGCGAGGGCGGCGCCGGTCGGGGTGACGCGCGCGATCGCGTGCCTGCTTCGCAAATGCCGCGAACGAGCCCGGAGCCGTGGTTTCCCGCGTGATTTTGATGTTGACAGCTTGCGGGTCGGAGTCAAACTGCGCGCCAGTTCGCGGGAGGGCGTGGCAACTGGGCCGCGACCAGGCGAACGCAGTTCCTTTCACATCAGAGAAATCTCATGGCTGCCCGTAAGAAGACCAAGAAGAAGACCGCCAAGCGCGCCGCTGGCCCGGTCGAGCTCATCATCTCCAAGTCGCGTACCAAGGCCGCGGTCAAGAAGTCGAACGTCTCGTCCGAGTTCTACGGCGCGCTCGACAAGACCGTCCGCAAGATGATCGCCGAGGCCGAAGGCCGCGCGATGGCCAACGGCCGCAAGACGCTCCGCCCGCAGGACCTCTAGTCCCGCGCACGACCGTCTCGAGCCGGGAAGGCGCTGCAGCCGCAGCGTCATCGGTCAGCCGGCTCGCTCCGACCCGGGTTCTCCGTGAGGAGGATCCGGGTCGCGTTCGTTTGGGGTGCTGTGGACCGACGCTCAGGCGCCTGCGGCCGTCCTGTCGTCGGGTGTCGTCGCTTCGTCGGGAGTCATGGTCTCCTCGAGGTCGGACGCGGCACCGAGCGCACAGAATGCCTCGCGCTCGGCAGCGAGGAGCCGTTCGCGCAGGCTCTGCGAGATCCTCTCCAATTCCTCTTCCGTGCTGTCGCTGGCGACCGCGACGGGGTCGCCGTAGTGGATCCGGACGCGCGCGAAGGGCTTGGGCAGCGTCATGCGATCCCAGCTTCGGAACCGCCAGGCACGGTCCACCGCGACCGAGACCGTGAGCAGCGGGGCGCCGGTCGCGCGCGCGAGCCACGCGGGGCCGACGTTCATCGTGTGGCGCGGGCCGCGCGGGCCGTCGGGCGTGATGCCAAGCTGTGCGCCGCTCTCCAGCGCGCTCAGCATCTCGCGCATCGCGCGCGCGCCGCGCTTGCTCAGCGAGCCGCGCACGACGGAGTAACGAAACTTCGCGAGCGCGCGGTTGGCCAGGCCGCCGTCGTCGCTCGGAGACACCAGCACCGAGATGTCGCGTCGGCGGTGCCCCTTGAGCGGCATCAGGGTCAGCATGCGACCGTGCCACGTGGCGCAGATCCACCGTGCGTCGCTCATGAACAGCGCGTGCCCCTCATCGCCGGTGCGAGTGATACGCCACGTCTTCGCCAGCGCGCGCAAGATCCACGGCGCCAAGGTCTCGACCAGCACGGCGCCGACCTTGCGGCGCACTCGGCGCAGCCGCGAAGCGCTCTTCTTGTTGCGTCCACGCGCTTCGCGCTCGGCGCTCCGGGCCTCGAGCAGCTCCCGCCTCGCCTTTCGCTGCGCGCGCGCGTTCATGGCCGCAGCATGGCCGAAGCCCTCCGGGACATAGCGCGCAATCGCGCGTTTCTGCTACAAAGTCGCGATCGCTCCTCCGGACCTTCGCATGCACTCTAGCTCCTCGGCAGCGGATGCTGCCACGCCCGAACAACTCGCCGCGGTCGACGCGGCGATCTCTCGCCACGTAGCGACGCGCGGCGCGTGCCTGCCGATGCTGCACGCGATCCAGGAGTCGCTCGGCTTCGTGCCGCACGAGGCTGTGCAGCGGATCGCGGACGCCATCAACTGGTCGCGCGCCGACGTGCACGGGGTGCTGACCTACTACCACGACTTCCGCACCCAGCCGCCGGGCCGGCACGTGCTCAAGGTCTGCCGCGCCGAGTCGTGCCAGGCGGTCGGCTGCGAGCAGCTCGAGCAGCACCTGCAAGACAAACACGGCGTCGCGATGGGGGAGACCTCGGCTGACGGCAAGGTGACAGTGGAGCCCGCCTACTGCCTCGGCAACTGCGCGCTGTCGCCCGCGGTCCTGCTCGACGACAAGGTCTACGGCCGCGTCACGCCGCAGCGCCTCGACGCGCTGCTGGACGGCGCCGAGGGGGCGCAGCGATGAGCGTCAAGGTCTACGTGCCGCGCGACAGCGCCGCGCTGTCGATGGGGGCCGACCAGGTCGCCGACGCGGTCATCCAGGAGGCGGCCAGCCGCGGCGTCGACGTGCAGCTGGTCCGCAACGGCTCGCGCGGGATGCTCTGGCTCGAGCCGCTGGTCGAGGTCGAGACCGAAGCGGGTCGCGTCGCCTACGGCCCGGTCACGCCCGAGGACGTGAAGGGGCTGTTCGACGCGTCGTTCACCGCCGGCGGCGAGCACGCGCTCGGCCACGGCCGCACCGACGACATGCCGTGGATGCAGAAGCAGACGCGGCTGACGTTCGAGCGCGTCGGCGTCACCGACCCGGTCGACTACGACCAGTACGTCGCGACCGGCGGCACCGTCGGCCTGAGGAAGGCGCTGCAGATGGAGCCGTCGGCGATCGTCGAGGAGGTCGTCCACTCCGGCCTGCGCGGCCGCGGCGGCGCGGGCTTCCCGGCCGGCATCAAGTGGCGCACCGTGCTCGGCGCGGACGCCGACCAAAAGTACATCGCGTGCAACGCCGACGAGGGCGACAGCGGCACCTACTCGGACCGCATGTGCATGGAGGGCGACCCCTACCTGCTCATCGAGGGCATGGTGCTCGCCGGCCTCGCCGTCGGCGCGACCGAGGGCTACATCTACCTGCGCAGCGAATACCCCGACGCGCGCGTCGTGCTGACGACCGCGATCGAGCGGGCCCGCGCCGCGGGCATGCTCGGTCCCGACGTCTTCGGCAGCGGCAAGGCGTTCGAGCTGTTCGTTCGGCTGGGGGCAGGCAGCTACGTCTGCGGCGAAGAGACCGCGATGCTCGAGAGCCTCGAGGGCAAGCGCGGCATCGTGCGGGCCAAGCCGCCGCTGCCAGCGCTCGAGGGCCTGTGGGGCAAGCCGACCGTCGTCAACAACGTGATGACGCTCGCCGCGGTCCCGTGGATCCTGGCGCACGGCGGCGAGGCCTACGCAGCGCACGGCGTCGGCCGCAGCAAGGGCACGATGCCCTACCAGCTGGCTGGCAACATCAAGCACGGCGGCCTGATCGAGGTGCCGTTCGGCGTGACGGTGCGAGAGCTGCTCTACGACT
>CAZTQF010000227.1:0-5287 GCA_964615255.1 uncultured candidatus Brocadiaceae bacterium
GCCAGAAGGGGCTCCAGAAGCCGAAGGGGCTGATGGACGGCCTCCAGGGCGGCCTCGCGGCTGCAGGCGGTGAGCGCGACCAGGGCGGTCGAAGCGAGGGTGGTCGTCGTTCGCATGTTCATGGGGTCGGTTCTGGCCGCGCGTTCAGGCGCGCAGCAGCAAGGACAGATCGCACGGCGGCGCGAACTCCTCTGGCGCCGCGCCGCGCCGCATCAGCCTCGCGGCGGTCGTGCCCCGCAGCGTCAGCGTCTCGCCCTCGGCGCGCAGCATGCAGCCCTCACGCAGACCGAGCACCGGCGTGTCGTGCTCCTCGTGAAACTGCAGGATCCGCTCCTCGCGCGTCTCGCCCATGTGCTCGCTGCGAGGGTCCGGGTCGAGGTAGTGCGGGTTGATCTGGAAGGGGACCAGCTGCAGCGCGTCGAACGAGCGCGGCTGCACGATCGGCATGTCGTTGGTCGTGCGGATCGAGCGCGTGGCGACGTTGGTCCCAGCGCTGCTGCCGACGTACGGCATCCCGGCCAGCGCCCGGGCGCGGATCGCCTCGAGCAGCCCGGTTCGCTCCAGGTGGGCGAGCAGCCGGAAGGTGTTGCCGCCGCCGACGAACACCGCGTCGTGGTCGTCGAGCGCGGTCGCTGCGTCTTCGAACGCGTGCGCGGAGCGGAGCTGGTGGCCCATCGCCTCGAACGCCGGGCGCGCCTTGGCCGCGTAGCCCTCGTGGTCGTGCAGCGCGAACGGCACGAACAGCACGCGTTTGGGCGCGCCCAGGAAGTCCTCGAGCTCGGCCCGGCAGTGCTCGAGGTAGCCGCCGCCGTGCATCGTGGAGTTGCTGATCAGGAGCAGCCGCAGCTTGGAGCGCTCCGGCGCAACGGTCGGGTCTTCCATGGCTCGCTCCAGGGCCTGCACGTCGGCGCCCAGGCGCGCGAGCACGCGCGCGGCGTCGTTGTCGCCGTCGCGCGCGATGCCGAGCAGCAGGTGTTGGCTGCCGACGTGGTTGTCGCGGCGTCGCGCCGCCTCTGCCATGGACGCTTCGAGGACGCGCTTGAGGCCGACGGAGAACGCCAGGGCCTGGCCCGGCATCGGCTCACCGGCAGGGAGCAGCGTCGACAGCGCCTCGGACAGGGAGCCTACGTCGACCCCGGCCTCGACGAGCAGGGAGCGCGCGTAGGAGTGCTCCTGCTCGAGCAGCGCCATCAGCACGTGCTCGACGTCGAAGACGCCGCCGCCCTGCGCTTCGGCTGTGCGCTGGGCTCGCGACATAGCCTGCCTAGCGTTGTCCGAGAAGCGGTCGAGCATCGCTGGGGGCGAGCATAGCGGCAGGCCTCTCTGCGGCGCCCACCCGTTCCCTATGACGTCGCGGATCCGGCCGTCGCGCGCGCAGCGGGGCGCTCAGGGGAGCAGCGGCGCCAGGCGGGCCGCCAGCGCAGCTCGGCCTGCGCCCTCGAGCTCGCCGTGGATGCGAAGCGCGATGCCGCGTGGCTTGCGCTGCAGGGCGTCGTCGAGGTCGAGGCTGTCCGGGCGGAGCGCGGCGGCCCGCAGCAGGTCCTCGACGGCGGCCGCGCTGTCGCCCCGCTGGTGGCGCACCATCGCGCGGCCGGCGAGCGCGAACACGGCGTAGTGGTTGGAGGAGTCGGCGTAGTCGGGGTTGCCCGCGGCGCTGCGCGCGAACCGGTCGACCGCGTCGGTGTAGGCGTTGTCCGCCTCGATCCTGCGGCCGTCTTGGGTGTTGCGGTCGCCTGCGACGAGGGCAGCGTAGCCCGCGTACCACTCTGCGGTCGGCTTGTCCGCGGCGTCGGTCGCGAACTTGGCGTAGCGGTGCCGCATCCGTTCGGCGCCCCAGTCGACGAGCATCCGGTTACGCCAGCGTTCGTGCACGGCGAGCGAGGCCGGGTAACGCGCGGCCAGTCGCTCGAGGTGGCCGCGCGCGGCGGCGCGCAGGCCGGTGTACTCGAGCAGCCCGATGCCCGCGAGCATGCCGCGCTCCTGGCCGGCGTCGCGTTCACGCAGCAGCTCGAACGCAGCGTTCGCGCGGGCGATCTCGTCGGCGAGCGTCGACTGCTCGTCGCCTTGCGCGCGCGCGTAGGCCGCCTGGGTGGTCACCTGCAGCAGGACGTCGAGGAAGTTGCGGGCGAGCCAGCCGTCGGGCTGCAACGCGCCGCCGCCGGGCGCGAGCGCCTCGGCCGCTGCCTTGCGCGCGAGCTCGGTGTCGGAGCCGTACCACGCCAGGATCGCCGTCAGCGCGCCCGCTTCGCGTTGCAGCTCTGCGCTGGAGACGCGGCCGAGGTTCTGCTGCGCGTCGGCGAGCCAGAACTCGATGCCCTTGCCGCCCTCCTGCATCAGCTGGAGCGCGAACGCCGCCTGCGCGCACGCAAGCTGGAAGCGCAGGCGGTCGTCCTCGGGCGCGCGGCCGATGGCCGCCTCGACGCGGTCGAGCGTGCGCTCGATACCCTCGCGACCCTGCTGCAGGTCGCTCTGCTGCCACGCGTTGCTCCAGGGTGCCGGCAGCGCCGTGGTCTCGCGAGAAAAGCGCGCGGCCATGCGGGCGGCGTCCTTGTCGCCGCGGCCCAGCGCTTGCAGCTGCGCGATCAGCGCGGCCTGGACGTCCTGGTCCTCGACCTTGGCCAGGGCGTCCTCGATGTCGATCAGCGCGTTGCTGCCGCCGACCTTGCCGAGCGCGACCGCGGCGAGGCCGACGAGGTCGCCGTCCGGGTCCCGCAGGCCCATGCGCAGCAGGTCGACGGGGTCGTTCTCGGCGGTCGCGGCGCGCTGCAGCAGGTCGCGGCGGCCTTGCTTGTCGGCGCTGCGGTAGCGCTGCTCCAGCAGGGTGCGCGCCATCGCGTCCCGGCGCCGAAACATCTCGGCGACGTCGGCGGGTGCCTTCAGGTGCGCGGGCTCCCCGTCGCCGCGGTGCTTCGCGACGGCGTCGATGGCCGTCTGCATGCTGCGGTCGAGGAAGCGGTCGTAGAGGATCTTGCCGTTTGAGCCGACCCCGACGTGGCGCGGCGCGTTGCGGTTGCCGTTGAAGTAGCGGCGGAACAGCTCGGGCTCGATGTTGATGTGCTCGCTGCAGGTGCAGCCGCCGAACCGCGGGCACTCGACGCGGTTGCCGAGCGCGTCGTAGTCGGACTCGGTGTGGCGGTCCGGTGACGCGACGACGCAGATGTAGCCGGCGGTCGAGTTCACGAAGCTGGAGTCGCGGTAGGTCGAGGCCGCGAAGCGCTCGTTGAAGACCTCGCCGTCCATGTTGACAGCGATCAGGAGCGGCAGCCCGGTCTGCGCCTGCAGCGCCAGCGCGTCCTCGAGGCTACGCTGCCACGCGACCCGCTTGAGAGCCTGCTGCGCTTGCGGTTCGGCAGGGGCTTGAGGGAGTTGGAGCAGCGAGGCTGCGGTCAGGAGTACGGCGAGCATGCGCGCAGGATCCTACGGCGTCGCGCCGCGGTCGCGTAGCCGTCGCGGGCGGATCAGGCGGGGCTCGGCGCTGCCGTCGGAGCCGGACCGAGCGCGAGCGCGACCACCAGGATCGGGACCTCGAGCCATGCGTGCACGGCTGCGAAGACCGCGTAGCCCGCGCGCGCACCGAAGAAGTCCCCGGCGAAGCTGGCGGCGGCGAGCGCGCCGAGCAACAGCACGCCGCCGGCGAACCGGCGGCGTCGGGGCCACGGCGCGACCGCGCGCGCGGCGAGCGCCCCGCCGCCGAGGCGGGGCAGCACGCCGAGCACGACCACGTAGTGCAGCACCTGCAGGTAGGCAGCTGCGGCGAACAGGCGCTCGCCGACGGCGGTCCCGAGCCAGGGCGACGGGACGAACGCGGCGAGGTGCTGCGACAGTTCGCCGGCCCCGGCCGGCCCGCCGGTGACGGGTGGAGCGATCGGCGCGCACAGGATCACGGCTGGCACCAGCAGGAACGCGGCGGCGGCTGCGACCAGGGCCTGACGCCGCGCCGGTCCTCGCAGCCGTTCGGCGAGGAACCCGACGGGCGTCAGGTTGTGCAGCAGGGCCATCGACACCAGCGTCTCCAGCGGCGCGTAGACCACGCCCACGAGCAGTCCGCCGCCGACGGCCAGGGCTGCGGCGGCGCCCGCGCCGCTCGCCCGCGCGAGGACGAGCGGCGTCGCGATAGAGACCAGGCCGACACCGAGCGCGAGCTCCGCGCGCACCAACGGCCCGCCGACGCCCGCGAAGGCGAGCACGCGCAGCAGCGCGACTGCGCCCAGGCCGCCCATGAGCCAGCGCAGCGTCCCGCGCGGCAGCCGGCCCGAGAAGCGCTCGTCGACGTAGCGTAGCTCGACCAGGACGTGGGGCAGGCCGAACAGCGCGAGCGTGGTCGCGTAGACCCAGAGCGGCGCCGCTGCCGCCAGGGCGGCGACGGCCAAGGCCGCGAGCGCCGCGGCGGCGACGAGGCGGCAGCTCACACCGCAGCGTCGGCGGCTCCGGCCGCGCGGCGCCGTGCTCGCCGCGCGAGCAGCACGGCCGCGCCTGTCAGCGACAGCAGCAGCAGCCACACCTGGCTGCCCGCCTGCCGTCCGTCCTCCACGGTGCGCCCCGCGGCGTCGAGCAAGCGGACCTCGCTCGCGACGCCGAAGCCGCGATCTGGGTCGTGCGTGACGGTGATCTGCTCGACGATCTTCGTGACCGCGCTGCCGTCGCGAACGAGCCCGCTGCAGCTGGCGCCTGAGAACGTGGTCAGCTGTCCCGCCTGCTGCATCCGCTCGATGTTCTCGGCGGTCTTCTCGGCCTCGAACGCGGCTCGGTGCTCTTTGTCGACGACGAGGAACGTGAAGGTCCCGTACCTGGCGTAGACGGGCTGACCTGCCACCACCGGCGCGTAGCCGTCGGGCGAGATCGAGTCGTTGACGTAGGCGAACCGCAGGCGCTCAGCGCGGCCGCGGGGCGGCACCCAGAGCCGCTGACCGATGGTGAGGCGGGCCGGTTCGAGCCCCTCGTTCGCCGCGGCGAAGTCGGCCAGGCGGTCCAGGTCGCCGCACTCGCGCTCCGCGATCCTCGCCATCGTGTCGCCTCTCTCGACCCGGTACTGCACGCAGCACCGCTCGCGCAGCGCGTCGATGTCGAGGCGGCGCTCGACCGGGACGCCGTGCCAGCCCGGCGGGACGACGTCGGCCGCAGCCGCGGCGGCAGGCGGCGGGACGGCGGCCGCGAGCAGCAGGCAGAGGGTGGGCGTTTGCGTCCAGGGCATCTTCAGGATCGCCGGGCGCTGGGTCGGGGCGCGGCGGCGGCTTCCACCCTACGCTCCGCGCCGCCGGCGTCCTATGGTAGCGGCGTGACCGATACG
>CAZTQF010000228.1:0-5272 GCA_964615255.1 uncultured candidatus Brocadiaceae bacterium
TCGCCGAGCGCCTGCTCCAGGACGAAGAGGGCGGCCGCGGCGACGTCGAGGACCTGCTGGACGACATCAAGCACCGCCTGCGCGCGGACTTGAGCGCCGTCGAGAAGAAGCTCGCCGCGATCGACGCGTCGATGACGGGCGCGCTCGACCGCGCCCGCACCAAGTCGACCGAGGAGCTCGACCGCCTGCAGCACAAGGTCCGCAACGCGCGCCAGAACCGCGAGGGAACCGGCATCAAGCAGCTCCGCCGGCTCTGCAACTCGCTGCGCCCCCGCGCGCGCATGCAGGAGCGCGTGTTCGGACCCGTCGCCTTCCTCAACGCCTACGGCCCGCGCCTCGCCGACGAGCTCATCGGCGCCGCGGACCCGTTCCGGGTCGAGCACGGGGTGCTGGAGCTGTGAACGCTGACGCCGCCCAGAGCCTGTCGCCGTGCGATGCGCTCGCCTTCGGCGCGCACCCTGACGACGTCGAGATCGCCTGCGGCGGCGCCATCCTCCTGCTGACCCGGGCGGGGAGGACGGCCTCGATCGTCGACCTGACCGGCGGCGAGAAGGGCTCCCGCGGCACGGCAGCGGAGCGCGCCGCCGAGGCGCGCGCGGCGGCCGCCGCGCTCGGAGTGGCAGCGCGGGTCAACCTCGGCCTGCCGGACACCGGCGTGCGCGACGACGACGCGTCCACCGATCTGGTGGTCGCCGCGCTGCGGGCGGCGACGCCGAGGATCGTCTTCGCTCCCCACGAGCAGGACGTGCACCCCGACCACACCAACGCCGCGCGGCTGGTCGCGCGGGCGCACTTCCTGTCGGGCCTGCGCAACTACCGCCCCGACCTGGGAGCGCCGCATCGGGCCACGATCCTCCTCCGCTACCCTGGCAACGTGCCGTCCGAGCCGGCGCTGGTCGTCGACATCAGCGCGGTCGCCGACAGAAAGCTCGAGGCCGTCCGCTGCTACGCCTCGCAGCTGTCGCCACCCGACAAGAGACACCTGACGCAGGGGCTCGACCTGCTCGACCGCACGGTCGTACGTCAACGCGCCATGGGCGCGAGGATCGCGGCCGCGGCCGGGGAGGGGTTCTGCCACGACGGACCGCTGCGCGTCGATCTGGTTGCCTGGCTCACGCCCGGAGCCTGATGTCATCGGATTCGCTCTCGCGTCCGCGCAGGGGGTCCGTCAAGATGCGCGTCCTGGGAGTCTCCACATGAAGCGCATCGCGGTCATCAATCAGAAGGGCGGCGTCGGCAAGACGACCACCACGGTCAACCTCGGCGCCGCGCTCGCGCACCACGGCAAGCGCACCTTGCTGCTCGACCTGGACCCCCAGGCAAACATGACCGTTCACGTCGACAAGCGGCCCGACATGGAGAGCGACACGCTCACCAACCTGCTGATCGACGACACGCCGCTCAACGACCTCATCCAGGCGACCTCGCAGGAGAACCTCTCGGTCGTTCCCAGCGACACGTCGTTGGCCGGCGTCGAGCAGGTGCTCGCCAACCGGATCGGCCGTGAGACGATCCTCCGCCAGGCGCTCGAGAACGCCAAGGCCGACGCCCGCTTCGACTTCGTCCTGTTCGACTGCCCGCCGTCGCTGGGCGTGCTGAGCGCCAACGCGCTCGTCGCAGCGGACTTCGTCGTGATCCCCATGCAGGCCGAGTATCTGTCGCTCCAGGGCATGGCCAAGCTCCTCGAGGTGATCGAGCTGGTCCAAAAGCAGCTCAACCCGCACCTCCAGATCGCCTGCGTGCTCCCCTGCATGCTCGACTCCCGGACCAACCTGTCGGCAGAGGTCCTGAACGAGATCGAGCAGCACTTCGGCAGCCTGCTCACCAAGACCCGCATCCGCAACAACGTCAAGCTGGCGGAGGCGCCGAGCTTCGGCCGCACCATCTTCGAGCACGCGCCGGACAGCAACGGCGCGCGCGACTACGCGGCCTTCGGGCTCGAGTTCCTGAGCATGATCGGAGCGGGCGAGGCGGCGGCGACCGAACAGGACGTCAGCGACGACCCAGAGCTGGTCGAGCGCCCCGGAGAACCGCCGGCGGCGGCCGAGGCCGAGGCCTGAGAGAAACTGCGCGCGGGGCTCATCCTCGCGGGGGGAAACGGTCGATAGCGCCGATGACATGGCGCGCGAAGACACCGACCTCGAGCAGCTCTCGACGATGCTCCGGCAGTGCCTGGGCCGCATCGACGAGGAAGCCTTCCGCCTGCAGGAATCGGACGGAGAGCCCGTCGACTTCGGTGAGGCCGACCGCCTCGAGGAGTCCACCATCGAGCTGCAAGGCCTCGTCGAGGCCCTGCTCGTAGTCGAGGCCTCGGAGGAGGCGGACGTCAATGAGGTCGTCGCCTCGGTCGCCTCGGCGCGCCTGCAGGAGGTCTCCGTGCCGCTGGTCCAGCGGCTGCGGCTGAGCGAGGGCTGCCCGCGCGCTGCGGTCTCGCGCTCGATTCTGGCGACCGCTGTCGACCGCGCGCTCTCGATGGCCGTCTCCGCGTTGCGGGCCGGGGGACAGCTCAACCTGAGCACGCGCGTCGAACGGGACGCGGTGGTCCTCGAGGTCGAGTGCCTGGGCTGTGACCCGGAGGACGGCGCCTACGAGCGCGCCGAGACCCTGCGCGACTTCGTCAAGGGCTTCGGCGGCAGCTGCACGGCGCGCTGCGAGCAGGAGGACCTGTTCTTCGTGCTGGAGGTGCCCCGGGTGAACGCGACCGAGCCGAGCGATCGCGGCTGATTCGCGTAGGATCCGCACCATGCGGATCGGCATCGTCTGTTACCCGACGGTCGGCGGCAGCGGCGTCGTCGCGACCGAGATGGCCATGGCGCTCGGCGAGCGCGGCCACGAAGTCCACTTGCTCAGCTACGACCGCCCGGGCCGGCTCCGCTCCGACGCGCCGGGCGTGACCTTCCACCAGGTCGCAGTATCGGCGTATCCGCTGTTCCGGTTCCCGCCCTACGACCTCGCGCTCGCGACGCGCATGCTGGAGGTGCGCGAGGAGGCCGGGGTGGAGCTGTTCCACGTCCACTACGCCATCCCGCACGCGGTCAGCGCCTACCTCGCGAGGAGCATGTGTGACGGCGACCTGAGGTTCGTCACGACGCTCCACGGCACTGACATCACCGTCGTCGGCAGCGACCGCAGCTACCTGCGTCCCACGCGCTTCGCGCTCGAGCAGTCGGACGCGATCACCGCGGTGAGCAGCTACCTGGCCGACGAGACGCGCCGGATGTTCACCGTCCGCAACGAGGTCGACGTGGTGCACAACTTCGTCGACACCGAGCGTTTTCGGCCGGCGGGAGGCCAGCGGTGGCACGAGCGGAGCGACCGGGAGCGGGTGCTGGTCCACGCGTCCAACTTCCGGCCGGTCAAGCGCGTCGCCGACGTGGTCCGCGCCTTCGCGGCGGTCCAGCGCGAGCTGCCAGCGCGGCTGATCCTGCTCGGCGACGGCCCCGACCGCGAGCACGCGCTCGCGGTCGCAGCGGACCTCGGCTGCAGCCACCGGGTCGAGCAGCTCGGCGTGCGCGACGACCTGGAGACGCTGCTGCCCCAGGCGGACCTGTTCCTGTCGGCCTCGCAGACCGAGAGCTTCGGCCTGTCGATCCTCGAGGCCATGGCCTGCGGCGTCCCCGCGGTCAGCACCGACGTCGGCGGCGTCGCCGAGGTCGTTGGGGAGACCGGCCGCCTAGTGCCGGTGAACGACCCCGAGTCGATGGCGCGCGCGGCCATCGAGGTGCTGACAGACGCCGACGACTATCGGGCGCTCGCCCACGCAGCGCGCGCGCGCGCGTGCGAGAAGTTCACGACCGAGCGGATCGTGGCGAGCTACGAGTCCGTCTACGAGCGGGTGATGTCGTGAGCGCGCGCGGCGGGGACTCCTGGTTCTGCGACGCCAACGCAGGCGCGCCAGCACTCCCCGAGGTCCTGGAGCTGTTCATGGACGTCGAGCGCCGTTTCCCTGCCAACCCGGCGAGCGCGCACGCAGCCGGCAGGCGCGCGAGGGGAGCGCTGGAGCAGGCGCGCGAGCAGGTCGCCGCAGCGCTGGGCGTCGCCGCCGGCGACGTGGTGTTCACCAGCGGCGGCACCGAGGCGGCCAACTTGGCCGTGCGAGGCCTCGGGGATCCGTCGCTCCCGGTGCTCGCCGGAGACCTCGAACACCCGGCCGTGCGGGAAGCCGCCGCCCAGCGGGGCTGCGTCGGCTGGGACGTCGGTGAGGCGGGCGCCGTCCTGGTGACCGAGCCGGGCGCGGCGGTCGGGCTGGTCGCCCTGGTCCACGCGCAGAGCGAAGTCGGGACACTCCAGCCGATCGCTGCGGCGGCCGCCGTTGCGCAGGGCTGCGGTGTACCGCTGTTCGTCGACGCGGCGCAGACGCTCGGCAGAGCACCCCTTGGGCCCGTGTTCGAGGCGGGCGCAGCGGTGGCGCTGTCGCCCCACAAGGCAGGCGGGCTCCGCGGTAGCGGTGTGCTGGCGGGTCACGGCATCCACGCCGGGCTGCGCCCCCTCATGTTCGGCGGTGGCCAGGAGATGGGTGCGCGTCCGGGCACGCCGAGCGTCGCGCTGGCGGCGGCCAACGCGCTGGCGATCGAGCGGGCCGTGGCCGAGCGCGCGCAGCGGGCCGAGAACATGGGGCGCAACCGCGAGTCGTTCCTGCGGGCATTGGGGGCGGTCGACGACGCGCACCGAGTCTTGACGCCGTTGGCCGAAAGCGTGCCCAACACCATCATGGTGTGGTTTGGAGGGGTGGAGGGCCGCTACCTGCTGCCAGCGTTGGACCTCGCGGGAGTTCACGCTTCGCACGGCTCCGCGTGCTCGTCGGGCTCTCCGACGCCGCCGCGCGTGCTCGCCGCGATGCACATCGGCGACGACGACGCGCGGGCCTGCGTACGGTTCAGTTTCGACTGGTCGGACGCGGCCGCAGACTGCGCGCGAGCCGGCGAGGTCGTCGGCGAAGTCGTCGGACGGCTTCGCAAAAAAAACTCGGTGCGTTGAACGTAGGTTCACAGAGCCACGCGACGCGTCCAAGTCGTTGCGTTTCCCGCACACCGCGATCAGGGGCGGTTCGACGTACATCGCGGCCCTCTTCGAGCGGGTGTGCAAAGTTGATCGCGCGTACTTGCGCGGCCCATACCGGCCGTTAGAACGAAGCCGTCAGTCACGCGCTGACGGCACGGCATGCCTGGCCGGACCGTCGTCGCGAACGTCTCGGAGTCCCGTTGCCTGGCGGCGCTTCGAGCCCTCCCCCTGCCCCTCCGTCTTAGCCAACCCGACTCCCTCCGCGCCGAAC
>CAZTQF010000229.1:0-5238 GCA_964615255.1 uncultured candidatus Brocadiaceae bacterium
TGCTCCTGCGGGTGCTCGCGGTGCTGCTGCTGGTCTCCCTGGTGAGCCGACCGCAGCTCGGCGGCGGCGCCCTGCTGGGCGCTCGCACGCACCACGTCGTGATCCTCGACGACAGCGCGTCGATGACGCAGCGCAGCGGCAGCTCGAACCTGTTCGAGAAGGCGCAGGACAAGGCGCGCCAGCTCGCCGACGACCTCGCGCAGCGGCGCGGCGGCGACGTCTTCTCGATCGCGCGGACCTCGTCGCCCGACGCCTGGGCGCTGGCGCCGCAGCGGATCGGCAGCAACTTCGGCCGGACCGCCGGCGCGGCGCTCAAGGAGATGGTCGTCAGCGACCTGCCGTCGGACCTGGGCCTCGCGGTCCAGGCAGCGGTGAAGCGGAGCGCGGCCGTCGAGGACGCCTCGCGCACCGAGTACTACGTCATCGGCGACCGCCGCGCGTGGGACTGGGCGACCGACGACGACAAGCCGCGCGGCTCGCTGGCCAAGGGGCTCGCGGCGCTGAACCCGGACCGCGACCACGTCACGGTGCTGGCGGTGGGCGTCCAGCACGACAACCTCGCGGTGGTCGACGTCAAGCTGCAGGACCGCCTGGCGATCGCGTCGGTGCCGGTCACGATGGGCGTCGACGTCAAGAACTTCGGCCTCGACCCGACGCCGGCGACCACGGTCGCGATCGAGGTCGACGGCCAGACCAGCGTCAACCAGGACGTGCCGCAGCTGGCGCCGGGCGAGCGCGTCACGGTGCCGTTCGACTACACCTTCCACGCGCCCGGCGGCCACCACGTCGAGGCGACGCTGGAGCCAGGCGGGACGCACCCGTTCGACGACCGGCGCACGCTGGCGCTGCAGGTGCGCGACAAGAGCCGCGTGCTGCTCGTCGACGGGGAGCCGGACGAAGACGACGGCGAGACCTTCTTCCTGCAGGCGACGCTCGACGTGCCGGAGTCCGGCATCGAGGCGCAGGTGGTCACCGAGTCCGGGTTCGACGAGGTCAACCTCGGCGTCTTCGACATGGTGTGGCTCTGCAACGTGCAGGCGCCGACGAAGGAAGCTGCCGAGCGGCTCGAGGCCTTCGTGATGTCCGGCGGGGGCCTCGCGATCACGCTGGGCGCGCTGGTCGACGCGCCGCGCTACAACGAGCTGCTGTGGCGCGACGGCGACGGCCCGCTGCCGCTGCCGATCGGCGAGATCGACGGCGACCCCGACCGACCGGAGCCGGCCTTCCTGGCGTCGGCCGACCACCCGATATGCGACGGCGTCGCCGAGCTGTTCCAGCTGGTGCTGGGCAAGTGGGTGCAGGTCAAGCGCTGGCTGACCGTCGAGGAGCCCGAGGGCCACGAGGCCGCGGTCGTGGCCAGGGTGCGCGGCGCTGACGGTCCGCCGCTGCTGTCGACGCGCAGCTTCGGCAACAAGGGCGGCGAGGTCGCGCTGTTCGCGATCACCTCGGACCGCTTCTGGAGCAACCTGCCGAGCACCGACCTGTTCCTGGTCGTCACGCACCAGCTCCACCACTTCGCGGCGCGACGCGACGATCCCAGCCGGCACAACCTCGCGACCGACGCCGTCTGGCGCCAGCAGCTCGACCCCGGCCTCTACCGCCCGGACGTGACGCTGCGCGCGGCGACCGGCGACGACGAGCGAACGTTCACGGCCGAGGCGCCTACGCCCGAGGTAGATGGTGAAGGCGCAGGTCCTGAGCCGGGCGCGCAGCCCGCAGACGTCGAGCAAGGGGAGCCGCAGCCGCTCGAGGTCTCGGTCGCGCTGCGCGAACTGTCGCAGCGGGGCGCCTACGAGATCGACCTGCAGCGCCATGACGGCGTGGCCGAGCGTCGCGTGATCGCGCGCAACGGCCCCGTCGACGAGGGCCGCCTGGTCGCGTTCGACGAGGCCGGCTTCAAGAAGCTCTACCCGTCGAGCGTGCACGACCTCGTCACGTTCGCGCGCGGCGAGAGCGACGTCGGCGCCGCGGCCAGCGAGGGCGAGGCGTGGCCGCTGCTCGCGGCGCTGTTGCTCGCAGGTTTGCTGCTGGAGTCCCTGTTGGCGTGGAGGTTCGGCCGCCGCTAGGCGGGACAAGGCGATGGACGACTTCTTGCGGTGGCTGGCGCAGTGGCGCGGGATCGAGGTCGAGCCCGGCGCCGAGCTGCAGTTCGAGTTCGCGAGCTTCCCGACCGGCGGTCTGGGTCTGCTCGTGCTCCTCGGCATGGCCGCTGCGGTCGTCGTGATCGGGTTCCTCTACCGGCGCGACGGCACGAACCTGCAGGCGTGGCAGCGGCTGCTGCTGGGCTCGCTCCGCGCGCTCGCGGTGCTCGCCGTCATCCTGCTGCTGCTCGAGCCCAACATCGTCTCGGTCAAGCGCGAGGTGCGTGAGGGCCACACGATCCTGCTGGTCGACACGTCGCAGTCGATGACCCACCTCGACGCGTGGCGTCGCGACGAAGTGCAGCGCAGCAAGGCAGGCTGGACCGAGGTCGGCGTGGACGACCCCGCGACCGTGACGCGCCTGGACCTCGTCAAGGCGCTGCTGGCAGCGGACGAGCAGGCCGTGGTGCAGAAGCTGGCCGCGAAGAACCGCGTGCAGCTCTACGGCTTCGACGGCTCCATCCGCGAGCTGCCCATCGTGCCGCCGCCGCCGCAGAAGCTCGGTCCCGACGGCCAGCCGCTGCCCGTCGACCCCGACGCGCCGGAGCCGACGCCCGTGCTCGACATCGACAAGCTGGTCGCCGACGGACGCTCCAGCAACCTCGGCGGCGCGCTGCGCACGGCCCTCGACAAGAGCCGGCCCGCCGAGATCGCCGCGGTCGTGTTCGTCACCGACGGCCGCCGCACGGCTGGGCCCCAGGGCGCTGAGATCGCGCGCCTGCTCGAGCAGCGCAAGGTCCCCCACACGTATCTGCTCGGCGTCGGCGACCCGTCCGAGACCCAGACGGTCACGCTGACCCGCATGGAGGCGCCGTCCAAAGTGTTCCAGCGCGACCCGTACGAGATGAGCGCCACGGTGACCTCGCAGGGTTACGACGGCGTCGCGGTCACCGCGCGACTGGTGCGCGTCGACGAGCAGGGCGCCGAGGTGGTCGTCGGCACCCAGCAGGTGCAGATCGGGGAGCGACAGCAGGCGACGATCGAGTGGAAGGACCTGACCAGCGACGCGCCCGGCCGCTTCGTCTACCGCACCGAGATCGCGCCGCCTGACGGCGAGCCCGTGGTCGCCGAGCGCCACACCAAGACCGCCGCGGTCGAGGTGTTGGGCGAGCGCCTGCGCATGCTGCTGCTCGCGGGCGGCTCGAGCCACGAGTTCCAGATCCTGCCCTACCTGCTGATCCGCGACAAGACGATCGACGTCAGCTGCTGGCTGCAGAGCGCGGACGAGGAGTTCCCGCAGGAAGGCGACGAGGACGTCCGGATCACGCGGCTGCCCGAGGAGCGCGTCGAGTTCGACCCGTACGACGTGGTCGTCATGATCGACCCCGACCCGCAGAAGCTGACCCGTCGCTTCTGCGAGAACCTCGGCAAGCACGTCACCGAGGGCGGCTGCGGCCTCTGGTGGGTCGCGGGCGAGCAGCACACGCTCGACGCCCTGCGGCCGGCGGCCAACACGCAGCCGGTCGCGGACCTGCTGCCGATCCTGCCCGACGTCGAGTTCGCCGAGCGCAAGATGCTCGGTCTCGGCAAGGCCTTCCCGCGGCCGTGGCGCTACCGGCTCACCCCGGACGGGACGGACGGCGTCGGCGCGAAGGTGATGCGCCTCGACGACGACAAGGACACCAGCAACCTGCTGTGGGAGCGCATCCCAGGCTTTCACTTCTGGTTCCCGGTCGCGGGCCTCAAGCCGATCGCGACGTCGCTCGCCGGGCACCCGAGCCCGGAGTTCCGCGTCGGCGGCGAGGACATGCCGGTGATCGCGCTGCAGAAGCTCGGCGCCGGCCGCGTGCTGTTCCTCGGGACCGACGAGACCTACCGCTGGCGGTCGCTCTACGAGGACGCCTACAACCGGTTCTGGGTCAACGGCATCCGCTACCTGTTCGAGGGGCGTCTACAGGCCGGCAACAGCCGCCTGCGCCTGATGAGCAGCGACGACAAGATCGACCTCGGCGACGCCGTCGAGCTCGTCGCGGAGGCCAAGGACGAGGCGCTCCAGCCGCTCATCGTCGAGTCGTTCGTCGTCAGCGTCGAGCGCGAAGGCGAAGCGTCGGAGGCCGTGGACCTCGCGCCCGTCGAGGCGCTCCCCGGCACCTACTCGCTCCGCTACCGCCCGACCCAGCTGGGCACCTACCGGGTGCGCCCGGTCGAGAAGGCCGGCAAGGCCGTCGAGATCTCGTTCCAGGTCGTGCCCGCGCAGATCGAGTCGCAGGGACCGATGGAGCGGAGCGAGCTGGCGGCCGTCGCGGCCGTCAACGGCGGCGTCCTGTTCGACACTCCGCTCGAGCTGCTGCGCGCCCTCGACGACGTGCCGTCGCGTTCGGCGACGGACACGTTCCGCACGCCGCACGCGATCTGGGACGGCTGGCCGACGATCACCTTCGTGCTGGTGCTGCTCTCGATCGAGTGGATGCTGCGCAAGCGCTTCAACCTGCTATGACCACCACGACCACCCAACCGCAGCCGGCGTCGCAGCCGTCCGGACCTTCGCTCGGCAAGGAGCTGGAGGCCGCCCGCGAACGGCTGCAGCAGCAGCGCAAGCGCGTGCGCACCGGCCTGTGGGTCGAGGCGGTCGGCGTCGTCGCGCTGCTGCTGGTGGCCTACGCCCTGCCGACGCTGCTGGTGGACCGCTTGCTGCGGCTCGAGTGGGCGTTCCGCGCGGGCTTGCTGCTCAGCTTTCTGTTCGTGGCGTGGCGGGTCGTGGTCCGCAGGCTGCTGCGACCGATGGCGGTGCCGCTCAGCGACGAGGAGCTCGCGCTGGCCGTCGAGCGGTCGTGCCCGGAGCTCGACCAGCAGCTGATCAGCTCGCTGCAGTTCGACGAGGAGCTCTCGGGCGCGCAGCCGACCGCGTCGATCGAGTCCCGCGAGATGAAGGCGGCCGTCGTGCAGAGCCTGCGCGACCAGCTGCAGGCGGTGCCCTTCGCGCAGGCGATCGACACCATGCGGGTGCAGAAGTTCGCGCTCGGCATCTTCGCGATGCTGACGTTCTTCGGCGCGTGGGCGGGCATCGACCGGACGTCGCTCGGGATCTGGACCGCGCGCAACGTGCTCCTGACCAACGTCGACTGGCCGCGCTACACGGTGCTGACGTTCGTCGACA
>CAZTQF010000230.1:0-5236 GCA_964615255.1 uncultured candidatus Brocadiaceae bacterium
GACGCCGCCGGCAGCGATTGGCTGCGGGCAAAGGCGAACCAGGAGGTCGCCGCCGCTCAGCTGACCGAGGCCAAGCGGGCCTACGACCGCGCCACAGCGCTCCGGGACGAAGGCGCCGAGCAAGCCAAGTTCGCGCAGTCCGAGCTGGAGCGGGTCCGCGCCCTCGCCCAGGCCGGCATCGAGGGCGATCGGGCCGAACAGCTCGCGGAACGAGACCGCGACGCGGCCCGCGCGCGGCTGCAAGCGCTCGAAGCCGGCGTCGCCGCGGCAGAGGCCGCCACGAGCACGGCGGAGTCACGCGCCGTCGCCGCCGTGCACGACGCCGCCGCCAGACGCAGCCAGTCGTTCGCCGCGTTGGCCGCGCGAGAGCAGGCCAAGGCCACGCTCGACAAGACCGACGTGCGCGCGCCGTTCGACGGCGTCGTCGTGCTCAAGGACGCCGAGGTCGGCGAGGTGGTCTCGCCCAACGCGCAGGGCGGCAGCAACGCCCGCGGCGCGGTCTGCACGATGGTCGACTTCGACTCGCTCGAGGTGCAGGCCAACGTGCCCGAGAACACCCTCAAGTCCGTCACCGTCGGCGCGCCGGCCGACGTGTTCCTCGACGCGTTCCCAGACGACCGCTACGCCGGCACCGTCGACCGGATCTGGCCCACCGCCGACCGCCAGAAGGCGACCGTCGAGGTGCGGATCAAGTTCGCCCGGCGGGACGAGCGCCTCCGCCCGGAGATGGGCGTGCGCGTCGTCTTCCGCAGCGCGGCGGCTGACGAGCCGACCGACGCCCCCGCCGACGCAGCGCCGCGCATCCTCGTGCCCCAGGAGGTCCTCGTCCGCGTCGACGGCGTGCGCGGCGCGTTCGTCGTCGAGCGCGACGTCGTCCGGTTCACGCCCGTCTCGACCTCCACGAAGCGGGGCGGCCGGGTGGCCGTCGACGAGGGCCTCACCGCAGACCAGCGCGTCGTCCTCTCGCCGCCGCCCGCGCTGCGCGACGGCGACCGCGTCCGACTCCGACCGAACTGACCATGCCCGCTCCCATCCAACTCCGCGCCGTCACCAAGAGCTACTCCCGCGGCGGCGAGACCCTGCGCGTCCTCGACGAGCTCGACCTCGACATGGAGGCAGCCACCTTCTACGCGCTCATGGGGCCGTCGGGCTCGGGCAAGACGACCCTGCTCAACCTCGTCGGCGGGCTCGATCGCGCCGACAGCGGGGTGGTGCAGATCGGCGACGTGGACCTCGCCCAGATGGACGGCGGCGAGCTCGCGGTCTGGAGGTCCGAGCACGTCGGCTTCGTCTTCCAGGGGTTCAACCTGCTGCCGGTGCTGACCGCCCGCGAGAACGTCGAGCTGCCGCTGCTGCTCACCCCGCTCTCCAAGCGCCAGCGGCGCGCGCAGGCCGAGCGCGCGCTCGAGCTCGTGGGCCTCGCGGACCGCATGACGCACAAGCCCAGCGAGCTGTCGGGCGGCCAGCAGCAGCGCGTCGCGATCGCGCGCGCGATCGCGACCGACCCGCAGGTCATCCTCGCCGACGAGCCCACCGGCGACCTCGACCGCGAGACCGCGGACGCGGTGCTCCAGCTGCTGCAACGCCTGAACCAGGAGCTCGGTAAGACGATCTTGATGGTCACGCACGACCCGCAGGCCGCCGGCTACGCGGACCGCACGATCCATCTGGACAAGGGCAAGCTCGGCCGGATCGAGGACAACCGCGCGTCGACGAGGGCCGACTGACCATGCCCTGGAAGCTGCTGCTCCGAAACGTGCTCGGACACAAGGTCCGCTCCCTCCTCACGGTCGGCGCCGTGTTCGTCGCGGTGTTCTTGGTGTGTGTGCTCCAGGCGCTCACCAGCGGGCTGACGCGCACGCTCGACGCGTCGGCCGCCAACCGCCTGCTCGTTCAGTCGGCGGTCAGCCTGTTCGTCGACCTGCCGCTCTCCTACCAGCAGAAGCTCGCCGCCGTCGCCGGCGTCGACGCGATCTGCAAGTGGCAGTGGTTCGGCGGCCGCTACGAGCAGGACAAGGGCGGCTTCTTCGCGCAGTTCGGCATCGACCCCGAGCCGTTCCTGCCCAGCTACCCCGAGATGACGATCGTCGAAGGCAGCTACGACGACTTCGTCGCGACGCGCACCGGCTGCATCATCGGCCGGCAGCTCGCAGAGAAGTACGGCTGGGAGGTCGGCGCCCGGGTGCCGATCAACGGCACCATCTTCACGCGGCTCGACGGCAGCCCGTGGGAGTTCGAGGTCAACGCGATCTACGAGAGCTCGTCGCCGGCCTTCGACGAGCAGCAGATGTTCTTCCAGTTCGCCTACATCGATGAGTCCCTCGAACAGGGCGGCGCGACCGGCCCCGACGGCTGCGGCCTGTTCATGCTGAAGCTCGGCGACGGCGTCGACCCGATCTCCGTGCAGCGCGCGGTCGACGACATGTTCGAGAACGGCCCGCAGCGCGTGCAGACGACCACCGAGGCCGAGTTCAACCGCCAGTTCATCTCGATGCTCGGCGACGTGCCGCAGCTGCTGAGCCTGATCGGCGGCGCGGTGCTGTTCGCGATCTTCTTCGCGGTGCTCAACACGATGTTGCTGACGGGCCGCGAGCGGACCCGGGACCTGGGCGTCATGAAGGCGCTGGGCTTCGGCAACGGCGTCGCCGCGGGCCTGCTGATCGGAGAGTCCCTGCTGCTGTGCGCCACGGGCGCTGGGCTCGCCGTCGCCGTCGCGCTCGGGCTCGAGCAGACGATCGCCGAGAGCACGGCCGCGTTCATCCCTGGCTTCGCGCTCGACGGCGCGACGCTGACGTTCGGCGCCGGCGTCGCCCTCGCGGTGGGCCTGGTCTCGGGTGCGCTGCCCGGCCTGCGCGCCGCCCGCATGGACGCCACGACCGCGCTGCAGGAGATCGTCTGATGGCGCTCGTCCCGATCCGCTACAACGTCCGCAGCCTGTTGGTCCGCTGGTCGTCGACGGTGCTGACCGTGCTCGCCGTGGGCGCGACCATCGCCGTCTTCGCGGGCATGCTCTCGCTCCAGCAGGGGTTCGCCGTGCTGTTCCAGGAACGCGGGCGCACGGACCTCGCGCTGTTCCTGCGCAAGGGCGCGACCTCCGAAGGCGAGTCCGGCGTCACGCTGGAGCAGTGCAACATCCTCAAGAAGGAGGTGCCCGAGATCGAGCGGAGGCCGGACGGACGGCCGCTCGCGAGCGCCGAGATGTTCCTCGCCGTTCGCCTGCGCAAGTTCGACGGCGGCGAGACCAACGTCGCAATCCGCGGGGTCGAGCCGATGTCGTTCGAGATCCACGGCGACGACGTGCGCATCACCGACGGCGTGAACTTCACCCCGGGCACCGACGAGTTGATCGTCGGCGAAGGCCTGCTGGGCCGCATCGCGAACTGCGCGGTCGGCGACACGCTGCAGATCAACACGGGCACCTTCCGGATCGTCGGGACCTTCTCGGGCAAGGGCGGCTACCAGAGCGAGATCTGGGGCGACCTCGACCGGCTCGCCGACGCCCTCGAGCGCCCGGTGCGCAGCCGCGTGCTGGCCCGCGTATCGCCCGACACCGACCTCGCCGCGATCGAAGCGCGCTACGACGACGACCTGCGGCTGCAGCCCAAGGTGCTCAATGAGCAGGACTACCTGGCGAGCCAGACCAGCTCACTGTCGGCGCGGTTCCTGTTCGTCGGCGGCTTCCTGGCGCTGATCATGGGCATCGGGGCGGTGTTCACGGGCACCAACTCGATGATGGCGACGATCGGCGCGCGCACACACGAGATCGGCATCCTGAAGGCCGTGGGCTACAAGCCGTTCGCGATCTTCCTGTCGTTCGTCGGCGAGTCCCTGTTGCTGGGCCTGCTCGGCGGCGCCGTCGGGTGCCTGATGGTGCTGCCGTTCCAGGGCGCGGAGACCGGGACCATGAACAGCACCTTCTCCGAGGTCACGTTCGCGTTCCGGACGACGCCGACCGCGATGGTCTCGTCGATCCTGTTCGCGGCCCTGCTCGGCCTCGTCGGCGGCGTGCTGCCCGCCTGGCGCGCCTCGCGCATGACGCCGACGCAGGCGCTGCGCCGCGGCTGAGGCCGCGCAGCGCTCAGGCGCCGCGCAGCGCGTCGAGCGGCACTCGCGCAGCGCCCCCGTCTCGAAACCACGTCGCGTCGTCGTAGACCCGGAAGTGGTCCCGCTTGAGATGGAACTGCAGGGTCACCACCCCGTCGCGCAGCGCGGCGTGGTCCCAGAACCGGTCGTTCGACAGCACCAGCGCGTCTTGCTCGCGGGCGTGCCGGAGCAGGTGCGCGTCTGCCGACTCTCGGTGCGGGGTGACGACGTAGCGCGGTCGACCTTCGGTCACGTCGACGCAGCGCGCTCGCAGCACCTCCTGGACGTCGCGCGGACACGTCATCGCGGTCGAGTAGTCGAGGAACACCCAGACAGGCAGGTCGGGACGCCACCCCGCGCACCAGCGCTCGGCCAGCGCCAGCCGCTCCAGCGGCCGCCGCCGGCTCGACGCGATCACGTTGGCGCCGTCGACGACCACCGCGCGCCGCGGCGGCGGCGAAGCGGCCGGCGCGGGGCGCCGCGGGCCTGCCGCCACCTCAGCGCTCCTCGCCGCCGAAGCGACGGCGCAGCGGGCCAAGCGGCAGCGCTCGCGCCGTGCGCCCCTGACCCGTCGTGGTCGTCGCGGCGCACAGCGAGTCGAGGATCGCCTGCTCGGTCGCGTCCGCGACGGCCACGAACAGCGGCGACAGCGCGCCACCGCGCAGCGGCGCCTCGGCGAAGCCGGCGGTCGAGAACGCCACGGCGTAGTCGCCGCTGCCGTTGCTGAACGACGCGCCGGTGCGCGCCATCCCGGCGAACGCGCGCCGCGCGAGGCGCTCGAGGCCGCGCGCGTCCATCGGCGCGTCGGTCGCGACGACGATCATGCAGGAGCCGTCGTGGTCCTCGCCCGAGAGGGCCGTGAGCGGCGCGCCGTCCACCAGGAGGCGGCCGCCGAAGTTGGTCTGCACCAACACCCCCACCGTGTGCCCCGCGGCGAGCCTCGAGCTGGTGCCGATCCCGCCCTTGTAGCCGAAGCAGACCGTGCCCGCGCCTGCGCCGACCGCGCCGACCGCGACGTCGCCCGTCGACGCGCTCGCGATCGCCGCGGCGACGTGGGCCGCGCCGAGCGGGCGCGCGCGGATGTCCGACAGCCGCCCGTCGTTGGTCTCACCGACGACGACGTTGGCGGAGCGCACCTGCTCGTTGCCCGGCA
>CAZTQF010000231.1:0-5218 GCA_964615255.1 uncultured candidatus Brocadiaceae bacterium
GTGGCCCGACTCGGTCTGGTTGACGTAGTCGATCATCGCCGCGAGCGAGGTCGACTTGCCCGAGCCCGTCGGCCCGGTGACCAGCACCAGGCCGCGCGGCTTGGACGCGAGGTCCAGCGTGATCTGCGGCAGCTGCAGCGTCTTGTGGTCCGGGATCTCGTCCGGGATCTGGCGAATCACGACGCCGACGGCGTTGCGCTGGTGCAGCGCGTTGACCCGGAATCGCGCGCAGCCCGGCAGCGCGTAGGAGAAGTCGATGTCCTTTTCTCGGAGGAACCGCTCCCACTGCTCGTCGGACATCAGCTCGCGGGCGAGCCGCGCGGTCACCTCGGGCGTGAGCGGCCCGAGCTCGGTCTGTGCCTGCACCTGCCCGTCGATGCGGAGGCCCGGCGCGCTGCCGGCCTTTACGTGAAGGTCCGAGGCGCCGTCTCGGACCATGCGTCGGAGCAGGTCGTCAATTGGAAAGGTCATGTGAAGGTTCTCCCAAGGTGTAGATCCGCGGCGGGACGCTCCGCGACATCGGTACACTGCCGGCCCACCTTCAGGTCACTGGCCGCAGAGCCCCACGGCGAGACGCTCCGGGCGCCGGGATTTCCCCATGCGCGGGGCCACGAACTTCCGATGAGACCGACATCGCCATGACCGAGCCCCTCGAGTTTCAACCGCGCCAGACCCTGGCCGACAGCCTGGGCCGGCTGCGCCGCCTCCCCGAGGCTCAGGGCGGCGGCGGGGGCACCGAGGCCGCTCCCATCGACGCGCACGCCGAGCTGAGCTCGATCCCCAAGCACGAGCTGTTCGTCAACCGCGAACTCTCCTGGCTGGGGTTCAACCGCCGCGTGCTCGAAGAGGCGCAGGACGCCAACAACCCGCTGCTCGAGCGGGTGAAGTTCCTGGCGATCGCCAGCACCAACCTCGACGAGTTCTTCGAGATCCGGGTCGCGGGCGTGATGGAGATGGTCGACGCCGGCATCCAGGCGGAGAGCTCCGACGGCCTCAAGCCCGCCGAGGAGCTAGCGCGCGTCCGCGAGGACGCCCACGCGTTCACCACGGCCATGCACCGGACGTGGAGCGAGGGGCTGCTCCCCGAGTTGGTCAAGGCAGACATCCGCTTTCCGACCATCCGCGAGCTGACCGGAGACCAGAAGGCGTTCGTCGACCACTACTTCCAGCGCGAGATCTACCCGATCCTGACGCCGCTCGCGGTCGACCCGGCGCACCCCTTCCCGGTGCTGCTCAACAAGTCGCTGAACATCGTCGTGCTGCTCGCGGATGCGGCGAACGGCGAGCGGCGGCCCCACCGCATGGCCGTCGTGCAGGTCCCGCGCGCGCTGCCTCGCATCGTGCGGCTCCCGGTGCAGGACGGTCACCGCGCCTACGTCTTCACCGCCGACGTGGTGCAGGCCAACTTGCAGGAGCTGTTTCCGGGGCTCAAGGTCCTGCACACCAGCACGTTCCGCGTCACGCGCGACGGCAACCTCGAGGTCGACGAGATGCAGGCGACGGACCTGATGAGCTCGATCGAGAAGGAGCTCATCAAGCGGCGGCGCGGCGAGCCGGTCCGGCTGGAGATCGACGCCGACGCCCACCCCGAGGTGCTCGAGCGCTTCCTGAAGGCCTTCCAGCTCGAGGGCGAGGACATCTACTTCTGTGACGGGCCGGTCAACCTCGGCCGAATCATGGAGCTCTACTCGCTCGTCGAGCACCCCGACATGAAGGCGCCGCCCGCCAAGCCGAGGCGGCTGCGGCGCTGGAGCTCGCCGGATGACATGTTCGCGGACCTGCGCGACGGCGACGTGCTGCTGCACCACCCCTACGACTCGTTCTCGAACGTCGAGGACTTCGTCCGCCTGGCCACGCGCGACCCGCGCGTGCTCGCGATCAAGCAGACCATCTACCGCGCCGGCAGCAAGAACGTGATGGTCGAGGCGCTGATCGAGGCGGCGCAGCAGCGCAAGCAGGTCACCGCCATCGTCGAGCTGAAGGCCCGCTTCGACGAAGAAGCCAACATCCAGTGGGCGCGCCGGATGGAGCAGGCCGGCGTGCACGTCGTGTACGGCATCGTCGGCATGAAGACCCACGCGAAGTGCACGCTGGTCGTACGTCGCGAGGACGACGACAGCCTGCGGCGCTACTGCCACATCGGCACGGGCAACTACAACCCCGCGACCGCGCGCCTGTACACGGACATCGGCGTGATGACCGCGCACAGAGAGCTCGGCGAAGAGGTCGCCGAGACCTTCAACATGATCACCGGCCACACGCGCGTGCCGCAGATGGAGCACCTGCTCGTCTCGCCGTTCACGATGCAGAAGCAGGTGATCGCCAACATCCACCGCGAGATCGAGCACCACCGGGCCGGCCGGCCCGCCGGCGTGAAGGCCAAGCTCAACAACCTCGCCGACCCCAAGGTCATCCTGGCGCTCTACGAGGCGTCTCGCGCCGGCGTCAAGGTCGCGCTGAGCGTGCGCAGCGTCTGCTGCCTGCGGCCGGGCGTGCCGGGACTCAGCGAGAACATCACGGTGACCGCGATCGTCGACCACTTCCTCGAGCACAGCCGCGTCTACTACTTCGAGAACGCCGGCGACCCGCTGGTCTACCTGTCGTCCGCCGACTGGATGATCCGCAACCTCGAGCGGCGCGTCGAGGTCGCGGCCCCGGTGCTCGATCCTGAGCTGAAGCAGCGCGTGATCCATGAGGTCCTCGAGACGGCGCTGCAGGACAACGTCAAGGCGCGCCGGATCCGCCCGGACGGCCAGAGCGAACGCATCTCCCGCGAGGTCGGGGAGCTGCCGCTGCGCAGCCAGACCGCGCTGCTCGAAATGACCCAGCGGAGCGCTGAGGCGAACGCGAGGCGCAGCGGCAAGAAGCAGCGCGACGGCGACCAGCGCAGCTGAACACGGCTCAGACGAGCCGATTGCTTTGAGATACAAAGCTCCTACGATCGGCGCCATGACGTCCAGGAGAAACCGACCGACCGCGCCCAGCCAAGACGCCACGACGGCGTGGCTACGCTTGCTCGCTTGCGGCCTTGGGCTGCTCCTCGTCGCTGGCCTGGGTTGCCGGCCGCGCTGGTCGAAAGACGGCGAGCGAGTGACCTATGGCGCGCGCGACGGCGACCGCCACATCGTCGCCGAACACGAGCTCGCGACCGGTCGCTCCCGCAAGCTCTTCGACATCGGCCTGAACGACGGCGCCATGGACATGGTCCGTGACCCGGACCAGCCCCGCTGGGTGATCGTCTGGGCCGACGGCACGGACGACGCGCTCGTAAAGGTGCGGACGCGCGATGACGGCGGCGAGGAGAGCGAGGCGATCGAGGTCCGCCCCGGCGGACGCAACATCAGCATCATGATGACGGAGCCGGTCGTCGCGCGCGGCTATGTGTTCTTGACCGGATCCAAGCTCACCCGCGTCGACCTGGAGACCGGCGAGACCAAGCAGCGGGATGACCGGGGGCTCGTCGCCTTTCCCATGGACGACGGCGTCGGCTACACCACCTCGACGCCGGTCGGCTGGGAGATCGGGCGGCTCGACCCCGAGACGCTGGAGCGGACCCCCATGATCGAGAAGCCAGCGGACTGCGATTGGCGGCCCGCGGGGGCACCGCGCTACGACCCGACCGGCAAGCGCTGCGCCGTCGCCGTGCGAAGGGGCGAGTCGGCCGAGTTCCCGTTTCAGCAGCCAGCCAGCCTGGACACGTTCGAGTGGGCGATCCTGATCTTCGAAGAAGGAAAGCTCCTCACGACCGTGGCGCTGGAGGGCACGCAGACGATGGGCCCGATCGCGTGGCTCGACGCAGTGACGATCGGCGCGACGGTGATGCGGCCAGGCGACAAGGAGGACCGCTTCTCGCTGCTGGAGACGAACTTCAGCGGCTCGTTCCGAAGGGAGACCCCCTTGCTCAACGCGCCGGTCAACGAACGGATGCTCAAGGACGGCGGCGTCATCTACCGACTGAAGCAGCCGCTGTTCCTGCAGCCGTCGCCGTCTCCCGACGGCAAGACCGTGGCGTTCACGACCGCCAAGATGCCCTCTCTGCCGCCGGACCGCGGCGGACTGCTGCTGCTGCGCCGCGACCAGAAGAACCGCGTCGACAGGGTCGCCTTCGACTTCGCGGAGAAGTAGTCCCAGCCGGGGACGCGCGCCTCCCGGCGGACGACTCTGCTAAGAAGACTCTGCTGGGGGGAGAATCTGCTGCAGAAAAGAAAGAAGCCCCCCGGAGCAGCGCTCCAGAGGGCTTCGTTGGCGAGGACGACGGGGATCGAACCCGCAACCACCGGATAGACAGTCCGGGACTCTACCAATTGAGCTACGTCCCCACGCCGATGGGGGGCCGAGGAAACTAGCGGCCTGAAAGGGCTTTGCAAGCCTTTAGCCCGGCCAAATCCGGACGCGGGCGCTGGCCATCGCGGCGCGCCCCAGACATAAAGACGGCCGGCGGGCTCACACCCCGCCGGCCAATCCACTCTTCGCTCTCTCGTGACGAAGCAGCGCAGCCCTGGCGGCCCGGAGGCCTCCGAGGCCGCGCAGGCGCCTCTTCACGCGGTTGATTAGTCCATCGGATCGGACCCACAAGGGATCTGGCGCATGTTCTTCCCGAGCTCCTCCGACCGACCGACCGACGGGCTCGCGCTGGGCTTCGCGACGGCGCAGGACCGAAACGAGCCGGTCCTCTCCGTCGACGGGATGACGCCCGTTGGACCCAACCTCTCGCACTGGCCGGGCAACCGGACGCCGCGCGCCTGGAAGGCCGACCTGAGCACGGCAATCGCGCTCCGCTTCGCTCGGGCGTCCGCGGCAGAGCAGCAGGAGTTCCTGGGCGACGTGGGCCGCGTCGTCAATGACCACTACGACTCCGACGGCTTCGGCGCGCTGCTCGCCGTGTTGCGCCCGGACGTGGCGTTCCGGCTCGAGGACAGCCTGCTCGCCGCGGCCACGGTCGGCGACTTCGCGGTCTGGCACACGTGGCGCGGGTTCGCGATCGACCGCGTCGTGAAGAACCTCACGCGGGCCGGCTCGCCGGTCGCCGGCGCCTTTCACGGCGTCGCCGACGGCGACTCCCTGTCGCTCGCGCGCTACCGATGGCTGATCGAGCACGCCGAGTCGGTCCTGGAGAACACCGGCGGCTACCGCGAGCTGTACGAGGAGGAGATGGCGCAGGTGCAGGAAGAGCTCGACCAGGGCCTGCGCGGCGGCGTGGCGCGCGACGTCAACCGCG
>CAZTQF010000232.1:0-5204 GCA_964615255.1 uncultured candidatus Brocadiaceae bacterium
CGCTCTCGCACCACTCGCGCCGCGGTCTGTGCTGGGCGGCGCCGACGCACCCGCACGGACGCTTGCGATGGCTCGAAGGGCCGTTTCCTTGCGTTGCGCCGTATGCAGAACGAAGCGTCTTGAGTCTGTAACCGCTTGGAATCGAGATTGCGTCCGCCGCACGCGACCGAATCCTACGGGGTGGGAATCTGTCGGCCTCTTGGTGCGCCACCACATCGCGCGTTTCATGCCGGCAGGCACCTGCGGGGATGCTCGACGCAGCCCTGCCCCACCTTCTCGACACCCCAAGCTTGCTCCCATGAAAAAGACCCTCGTCTCGCTGGCAGCCGTCGCGGCTGCAGCGCTCCTGCCCGCGCAATCCTTGACCACCACGCTCACCGCGAACAACGGCCAGGCCGGCAACATGTTCGACGTCAAGGCGCTCGTCGGCCTGACGATCGACAGCTTCGACGTCAACCTCGACGCCGGCACGTGGGACCTCGAGGTCTACGCGCTGCCGTCCAACACGCCCTACCTGCCCGACGTCAACAACGCCGCCGCGTGGGGGAGCCCGATCGCATCGGTCACGGGTGTCGTCAGCAACGGCTTCAACGTCGCGACCCCGCTCAACCTGACGCTCGGCCTCCCGGTCCCCGCGGGCTCGATCCAGGCCTTCTACATCACCGTGACCAACGGCACGTCGATGAACTACACCAACGGCTCGGTGACCGGCAACCTGTTCGCGTCGAACGCCGAGCTCGAGTTCTACGAGGGCTCGGGCGTCGCCTACCCGTTCACGGCCAACTTCAACCCGCGCGTCTGGAACGGGACGATCTACTACACGTCCGCGCCGGGCCAGGCCACCAAGCAGGTCTACGGCTCGAGCTGTGACTTCCCGTCGCAGTTCGGCGAGCTGTTCGCGCAGGGCGACCCCGTCGACCTCGCCAACACCTCGTGGACGATGACCGACAACGGCAACGGCACCTGGAGCGTGGCCGCGGGCGGTCTGCCGTTCGACGCCGCCGGCGCGCAGGCTGCAGGCACGGACATCACGGACCCGCAGAGCCCCTGGGTGACCTACACCAGCAGCTCATCGGGCAGCTGGGACGACGCCACCGTCGTGCTGACGCCTCAAGCGGGTCCGTTCAGCTACCCGGACGCCGCCGCAGGTGGCTCTTCGCTCGCCGCGCAGATCTCCATCAACACCAACGGCTCGATCCGCTTCGGAGACCAGGGCGCGGACAACTCCTTCGCGTTCAACGGCGGCAACGGCAACGTGGCGGCGGTCTTCGGCGGCTCGGCCGGCCCCGGCCTGCCGAACCTCGCGCCGTTCTTCAACGACCTCAACCCGGACATCGCTGGCGGCGGCGGCGGCGTGATCTGGATCGAGGACAACGTCGGCGGCGGCGCCGGCGGCCTGCGGGTGACCTGGGACAGCGTCCCCAACTGGGACGCCGGCGCCGGCATCCCGGCCGAGCTCAATGACCTCCAGGTCACGATCCTGCCCGGCCTGATCTTCCTGTCGTACGGCCCGAACGTCGGCAACGGCGGCAGCGCCGGCAACGCCGGCATCGTCGGCTGGAGCCAGGGCGACAGCTCGGCGGACAACCGCGTCGACTGGACCGTGGACATGGCGGGCTACACGAGCGGCACGGGCTACGTGGGCCCGAGCACGGACGCGACCGCCTCGCCGGTCTACGGCACGACCACCGACCTGACGGTCTCGGGCCTGCAGCCGACGGCCGTGCTCGGCGGCTTCGTGCTCGGCTTCAACGAGCTGAACCCGGGCATCAACCTCGCCGCGATCGCCGAGGTCGACTGCGACCTGCTGGCTTCGGTCGACGCGATCCTGCCGGCGCTGCCCGTGGCCGGCGTCGCGACCGCATCGCTGCCGATCCCGAACAACACGGCGCTGCAAGGCCTCGAAGTCAACGCGCAGGGCTTCGCCCTCGACACGGCGCTGGTCGGACCGCTCGGCGGGGAGTTCAACCCCGGCGGCGCGACGATGGGCAACGCGGTCAAGCTGACGATCGGCAGCTGATCGAAGGAGCGCAGGCGGCGGCCTCCGGGCACCGCCTGCGCAGCGCCCGGGCCGCCGTGGTACGGCGGCTTGCGGCCCGCGGGCAGCAGACGGCCCGCGCGACGCCCCGCGCGCAGGATCAAATGCGTGTTCGGCGCTACGGATGGCGCCCGGAACAGCCGATCTAGCGGTGAGACGAGCCCCGTTCTAGCGGCCGTCGCAATGCCATGATCAGCATCCGGGTTCTTCCTTATCCGTCCGCTCCCTGTCTGCGCGCGCTCATGACGGGCGCGCTGCTCCTGCTCGCCGCCTGCGGTGCCGGCGGCGAGGAGTTTGGAGACAGCGGCGGACAGGGCAACCCCGGCAGCGGCGGCGGCCCAGGCGCGCCTGGTTCTCAGGGCAACCCGCTGGCCGTCGTGCTCGACTTCTCGGTGCACAACGACGCCGGCGTCGCGCGCACGGAGACCATCCGCGCGTCGGTGCCGTTCCCGCGCGGCGGCTACAGCGTCCAGGACCTCGACAACATGATCGTGAGCGGCCACCAGACGGCCTGGACGCCGCTGCAGTTCTGGCCGGACGGTCGCGTCAAGGTCGCCCAGGCGCAGTTCACAGACACGCTCGAGCCGGGCGAGTCCAAGACCTACGCGGTCGCGCGCGACGAGTCGGCGCTGACTGGAGGCTTCCAACGCAACACGTGGGTCGCGCAGTTCCAGAGCGGGCTCGAGATCGGCGCGGAGGTCCGGGACACCTTCCAGGTCCCTTACCGGAGCTTCGCGTCCGGTGCCGGGGAGGTGCTGCAGACCTCGCCGCTGGTGGAGACGCGGCGGTTCCGGACCTACCACGAGGCGGTCTCGGGCGGCGGCATCGGTCGGGACTACCTGACCTCGACCTACTACGTGACCGAGTTCCGCGAGATGCCCTTTGTGGTCGTCGACTGGGTGCTCGGCAACGACTACCTCGGCGCGGACCAGCCGAACGGCAGCGCGGACCCCAACCTCTACGCGCTCGGTGACGCGGACGTGCGCGCGGCCTCTTTTCTGTGCAAGGGCGCGTCGGAGTGCATGCCGTATCGGGCAGCGAGCGAGCAGATCGAGGGCGGCGCGGCGCTCGGCGGCGGCTACACGGGCTTCCGCGTGATGCAGAACACCTACCTCAGCGACGCGCAGACGCGACGGTACCGGTTCCTGCTGCGCTTCGAGCCGGGCGGCGCGTCGCAGCAGGACAAGGACCGGTGGCGCGACACCGCGGACGCGATGCTCCAGCGACCGATGTTCGCGCTGGCGTCGCAGCGCGCGTGGGAGGACACCGCCGCGGCAGGGCTCGTCGGGGGACCGATCGTGGGGCCGCTCGACGCCAACCAGCGCGCCAAGGGCGAATACGACAGCTGGAACGGCAGCGCCTGGTTCGGCACCTGGGGCTACCGCAGCGATCCGCTGCAGACCGCGACCACGGGCACGCCCCGCAACCACCCGCTCAGCCCGGAGCTCGCGCACGCGATCCAGGGCCAGCACCACCGCCTGCTCGAGAAGCTCGAGCAGATGGCCTGGGCGCAGGCCATGCGTCCCTACCACCTCTACGGCCTCGAGGTGGGCGCCGAGCAGCAGATCCTGCTGTGGGACGGGATCCCGTTCCTCGCGGTCGCCGGCGAACACCTGGGCCGCAAGGTCCTGCGCGACAACGACCCCTACCCTGCCTACCGCAGCCTGAGCGCCGGCCAGGCCAAGGCGCACGGCTGGGTGCACTTCGACCACGAGCACTGGTCGACGGACCTGCTCTTCGACTACTGGACGATCACCGGCGACTGCTGGGCCAAGGAGGAGCTCCGACAGCTCGGGGAGAGCCTCAAGGGCCTGATGCGGCTGAACACCTACTACACCCAGGACATCCAGGCCGCGCGCGCTGAGGGCTGGTGCATGCAAGGCTTCGCGCAGGTCTACCAGGCGACCCAGGACCCCTCGATCAAAGACTACGCGATGCGGCGGGTGAACGAGGTCGTCGAGGTGGACCGGCGCAAGGGTCACGCCAGCAAGGCGATGACGTTCCAACAGAACTACCCGTCCACGGCCTACCCGATGAACCACGAGTTCTTCATGCCCTGGCAGCACGGCGCGGTGCTCTACGGCTACCTGGGCGCGTACCTGGCATTCGAGGAGCCGCTCTTGCTGGAGATCGCCGAGGACGTCGCGACGACGGTCGAATACTCGTGGGTCACCAACATGAACCACCCGCACTTCGGCTTCGTCGCCAACGGGCTGCGCTACTACGTCCCGGCCAGCCACAACGGCACGCCGGTGCCGGCGAACCACTGGGACAACCTCCCCAACGGGGCGCACTTCGGCGACTCGCCGCTCGGCGGCGCGCACACCTTCCTGCTCGCCAGCCTGCACCTGCTGGCAGACATCACGCCCGACGGCGCGGTGCGGCAGAAGGCCCTGCACTATGGCGGGATGCTGAAGGGGGTCGTGTCCGACAACTCGCGCTGGAACAAGTGGTACTACTGCCTGCCCAAGGGGCACGCCGGCCCGTAGCGAGCGTGCGTCGACCTCAGTCGACGACCCGGCCGCAGGCGCACCGGTAGGGCCCTGGCGCGATCGCGCCGGAAGCGTCCGCTTTGGCGACCACCTCGCCGCACCGACAGACCGTCCCGACCCTGCGCGCGGGGTTGCCCACGACCAGCGCGTGCGGTTCGACGTCGTGGGTCACGACGCTGCCCATGCCGACCATGCACCACGCCCCGAGCGTCAGGCCCGGCCCGATGGTGCAGTTGGCGCCGACGCTCGCACCCGGCCCGACGGTCGTGCGGAGGGTGCGCGCGTCGGGCTCGCTGGGCCGCAGCGAGCCGAGGTCGGCGTCGGTCGCGCGCGGCGTCCGGTCGTTGGTGAACACCGTGTGTGCGGCGACCATCACGCCGTCGTCGAGCGTCACCCCGGCGCACACGTAGACCGCCGCGTTGAGCTTGCAGAGGTCCCCGATCCTCGCGCCGCCCGCGACGTAGGTCTTCTCCCCGAGAATGCAGCCGCGGCCGATCACCGCGCCGGCGCGGAGGTGCGCGCCGTCCCAGACGGCCGTGTCCGATCCGAGCGTGACGTCGTCCTCGACGATCGCGGTCGGGTGCACGCGCGCAGGCTGGCTCACGGCGCGACCACCTCGGGGGGCAGGGGGATCGTGACCCAGCGCTCCTCGTCGGCGGCGCGGTAGGCGCACT
>CAZTQF010000233.1:0-5202 GCA_964615255.1 uncultured candidatus Brocadiaceae bacterium
TCCTGCTGCGGCCCCAGGGCGAGGGCGCGCGGCTGCTGGAGGAGCTGCCGCGGCTCGTCGAGCACCTGGACCGGCCGCTGCGGGTCGAGCTTGGTCCCGACGGCAGGGCCCAGCTGACGTCCGACCTGTCGGTGGCGGCGTCGCGGCTGCTCCAGCTCGACACCAACGCGATGCAGCCGCTGCTCGTCCGCGAGCGCGGCTTCTGGACCTGGCGCGCCGTCCAGCCCGCGCCGGGCGGCGGCGTCTGGGCGCGCATCCACCAGGAGCCCGGCGACGTGGTCGAGGTCGTGGCGGGTCCGCAGGTCGCCGCGCGCACGCGGCCCGGCACCGGCGCGCTGCGGTGCGTCGCGCTCACCGACTGCTCGCCCGCTTCGGTGACGGCGGTGGTCCTGCAGCCGAGCAGGCTGCGCGCGCCGTCCGTTGTGATGGCAGCCGACTTCGACGAGGTCACGGTCGACGGGCAGTCGTGGTCGTGGTTCGACGGCAGGACCGTCTACCTGCCTGACGTGCCGGGGCGCTACCGGATCGAGACCCGCAGCTTCGCTGCTGCGGCAGCCCCGCACGTCCGTGTGACGGGAGCGCCGCTGCGCCGCTGCTCGTTCGACCCCGCGACCAAGGAGCTGACGATCGTGACGGCCGCCGACGACGCGCGGCCGGCCGGGCTGCCCTGGACGGCCGTGCTTTCAGGCCCGGTCCCGACGGCCGTCGAGAACGGCGAGATCGTCGGCCCCGAACAGCTCCACCTCCCGAGCCCGGTGGCTGCCGCCGCGGCCGCGCGCGGCGGCGTGCTCATCCGGTTCCGGCCGGGCACCACGGTCCTGCGCTACGAGCAGTGGAGCGCGGGTCCGGGCCGGTGACCTCAAGGGTCGGACTCGGCCTCACTGGTCCCTCGCGGCAGTCGCGCGATAGACTCGGCGGCATGACCGCAGGAGCTCCGAGCGCGCCGCCGACGTTCGTTACGCCGCCAAGCTGGGCGCGCGCGCAGCGCGTTCACCTGGACGAGCTGCTGCTCGAGCAGGCGCACCTGGAGAAGAAGGCGGCCGCGGGAGCGGTCGCGTTCTTGTTTCGCCTGCCGGTGGAGCCGCGGCTGCACCGACAGCTTTCCGCGCTGGCGCGGGAGGAGCTGGTGCACTTCGAGCGCACGCTCAAGCTGCTGCAGGAGCGCGGGGTCGCCTTCGAAGCGCAGGCGTCGTCAGGCTACGCCGAGCAGCTGAAGAAGGGCGTCCGACGCCAGCATCGGGACCGCCTCGTGGACGAGCTGCTGGTGGCGGCGCTGATCGAGCGACGTTCGCACGAGCGGATGACCTTGCTGTCGGAGTTCGCGTGCGGCGACGCGCCCGAGGTGGCCCGCTTCTACGCCGAGCTCTGCCCTGCTGAAGAGCGGCACGAAAGTCTCTACCTGGACTTGGCTACCCTCGTGCTCGATGCCGACGCGATCCAGCAGCGCTACCTCGAGCTGTCCGAGCACGAGGCCGGGGTCCTCCGCGGCCTCCCCTTTGCCCCCAGACTCCACAGCGGACTGCCCGGTGAAGAGTAGCTCGAGCCGGCTGTTGCGCTGGCTGCGGGTCGGTGTCGCTGTGAGCCTGCTACTGCTCGGTGGCTGCAGCGTCGCGACCGTGCTCCGTTGGCCGGTCTGCCTGCCCTTCGACTACGCGTGGAACCTCGGCGCCGCAGTCGAGGCGGCGGAGCTCGCGCCGCCGGACGACGGCAAGGTCCGCGTGGTCTTCCTGCAGCACGGCCTCTGGCGAACGTCGCGGTCGCTCGATCGGCTCGCGCGGTCGCTGCGCGCCAGCGGCTACGAGGTCGTCAACGCGGGCTATCCATCGACCGAGGACTTCATCGAAGGGCACGCAGCGCGGCTCCGCGACGCCGTCGAAGCGCGGTTCGCGGCGGGTCCGGTGGATGAGCTCTCCTTCGTGGGCCACTCGATGGGCGGTCTGGTGATCGAGGAGTACTTGCGTCGGTCGGACGCGCGCGCGCCGCACGCGTGCGTCTACATGGCCTCTCCCCACCGCGGCGCGGTCCTCGCCGACAAGCGGCGGCACTGGTTCTTGTTCTGCTGGGCGATGGGGGACAAGGCGGCCGGCCAGCTGGTGACGTCCGCGCCGCTGCACCAAAAGCCGATCCCGCACGCGGCTCGCTCGGGGACCATCGTGGGCGACATCGGCGCTGGGAGTCCCTCGATCCCCGGCCGCGACGACGGCACGGTCGGCGTCGAGGAGGCGACCTTCGCAGGCGCGGCGGACTCGGTCGTGGTGCCGTACGGGCACACCAGCATCCTGGTCCGCGAGCGGACCGTGCGCGAGGTGCTGGCCTTCCTGCGCGACCGGCGCTTCGCGGGGGAGCGAGCCGGCGGGTGAGGCCGGCGCGGTCGGGGCGTATCGCCCCGGGGCTCGGTCGGCTACCATCCGGATCCCCGCGATGAACAAAGCTCTCCAGACCCTCCTCCTCGGTGTCGGCATCGGCGCCGCGTTCCTGCTCGGCCAGAGGTTTCCGCAGGCCGCCGGGGCCGGCTCGCTCCTGGGCGCGCCCAACGTGCTGGACGCGCAAGGTCGCGGCCCGATCAACGCGCCGCCGCGTCCGCCGGTGACGCAGCCGCCCGAGCCGACCTCCTCGGCCCCGATCGTCTACACCGAGGACGGCGGCAACTCCTCGGCCAACAACGGGTTCATCGCCGTCACCGGCAGCTACGGCGTCGGCACCTCGGTGCTCTACGTCGTCGACACCAACACGCGCCAGCTGGCGGTCTACGAGGCCCGCGGCGGCTCGGCCGGCCAGCGCCGCATCGTGCTGGTCGGCGCCCGCCGGATCGACCTGGACCTGCAGCTGCCGAGCTACAACGACCGTTCGGAATACGAGTACGACGACCTCAAGCGGCTGTTCGACCGCCGGGGCAAGCCCGCCAGGGACGCCGAGACCGGGATGACCGCCGAGCCAGGATCCGGCAAGTAGTGGCTTTTCCCCGCTGGCGTTTTTTGTAAGGTTCCCGCTGGCGTGACCCTGAGCACGTCCCGTCTGCCCACGGGACCGACGGCTCGGGTCGGCACGTCGTCCGAACCCGTTTCCACTCAACCCCCTCTCCCCACGCTCGTTTCGACGAGCCCGCGAGGTAGATCCGTGTCCCAGTCCGATGACTTCCTGTCGTTCGAGAAGGCCCTCCGTGAGCTGCAGCTGCGCAGCGAAGAGCTGAAGCGGCTCGTCTCCGAAGGCGAGATCCGCGCCTACCGCGACGGGGACTCGATGAAGTTCCGCGCCGAAGACGTCGCCTCGCTCACGTCGCAGAGCCAGGGCGACAGCAACCTGTCGTTCGCGGACTCGCTCGAGGACGACACCGGCATGGTGACCGAGCAGATCTCGGACGAGGACACGCTGCTCGCCGAAGACGACGTCGTCGAGGAGGCGCCGCGCCGCGCTGCGAGGGCCGCGAAGGCCCCGCGCGCCCCTGCCGCCATGCCTGCGGCGGACGAGACCCCCGGCTGGGTGGTCGGTGTGGCGTTGCTGGGGACGATCGTCACCCTGTGGGCGTTCATGGTCGGCAACTCGCTGACCGAAGAAGGCAGCCCCGAAGACAGCTTCTTCACGTCCTTCTTCGCCGACAAGAAGTAACGGTTCGCCGCGCTTCGCGCGCGGCCTGCTCCGTCCCGGCTGCAGGCCAGGGCACGTCGGAGCCAAAGAGCCACGTCTGAGCCCTACGGCTCGGCCGTGGCTTTTGCATAGGACGATGGCTACGCTCGCAGCGGATCGATCGGCTGGTCAGCGCCGATCGCCGGTCAGCTAGGCGAACCCGAGAGGGGGCATTCGATGAGAAACACCATGATGATTGCGGCGCTCTGCTGCGCTGCGGCTTGCGTCAGTCCCGAGGAGCACCGTCGCCTGCAGGGCGAGAAGGCGGCGCTCAAGGCGCAGATCGCGCAGCTCTCCGAAGATCACCGCCAGCTCGCGGCGCAGGTCGAAGGCCTGCGCAGCGAGAACCAGGAGCTCGGCGCGCGGGCGGCAGACGCCAGCTGGATCGCGGAGCAGAAGAAGAAGCTCCAAGACCTGATGCAGCGCTACGCGCCCGGCGGCAGCGGCGAGGTCCAGGGCGTGACCGTCGTGCAGACGGCCGAGGGCGTGGCGTTCCGGGTGGCGGGCGGCGTGCTGTTCGCGTCGGGCCAGAACGTGCTCTCCGACGGCGGCAAGCGGACCCTCGACGAGTTGGTCGGCTCGCTGCAGGGCCGCAAGATCCGCGTCGAGGGTCACACCGACGCGACCCCGATCGTGCGCAGTCGGTGGGGGACCAACTTGCGCCTCTCGCTCGAGCGCGCGATGAGCGTCGCCGACTACCTGATCGCGGCGGGTCTCTCCGAAGACCACGTCAGCGCGGCCGGCTACGGGCCGAATCGCCCGGCGGTCGAAGGGGCTTCGAAGGAGGCGCTGCAGCAGAACCGGCGCGTCGAGATCCTCATGATCGAGGGCTAGGCCGCGGCTGTGCCCGGCCGCCGCGCAGCGCTCCTCTGTGCGCTGCTGCTCGCCGCATGCAGCGGAGACCAGCGCGCGCCAGGACCTGGCCGTGGTCCCGTCCTGCGTGAGGGGCGGTTCGGCTCGCTCAGAGACTTCGTCCTGGTCGACCGGGACGGCGCCAGCGCCGGCGCGGCGCTGTTCGTCGACCGCTTCGAGGCCACGCAAGCCGACTGGCTGCAGTTCGCTGCGAGCGCGTCGGGAGCAGACGTCGGCGCCGGCGCGGTGATCGTCAGGGGCAGGTCGTCGCTGCCCGTGGGCGGCATGGACCTGCGGCAGGCGCGCGCCTTCGCGCGGTGGCGATGCGGCCGACTGCCGTCTGAGGAAGAGTGGCAGCGGGTGACCGTCGGCGGCGGCCGCAGCCCGTTTCCCTGGGGGAGCAAGGAGGACGCCACCCGCGCCAACACGGGCGACCTCGGCCTGGGGGAGCGTCTGCCCGTAGGCACCTTCGAGTCGGGGCGCCGGGCAGGCGGGGACGCGCCCTACGACCTGGTCGGCAACGTCCGGGAGTGGACCGAGTCGGTGCCGGCGGAGTGGTGCCAGCGGTCCGGCCCCGACGAGGCAGGCTCGTTCGTCCGGAGCGTCCGGATCGCCGGTCGGCAGCCGAGCCTCGCCGTCTGGGCGGACCGGTTCGGCGCCCTCGCCAGCGGGCTCGTCGTCGGCGTCGGCGGCGGCGGGGTGCCGCGTCGCTGCGTCGGCGCTGAC
>CAZTQF010000234.1:0-5185 GCA_964615255.1 uncultured candidatus Brocadiaceae bacterium
GCGCGATCCCCGTCGAGGAGCTCGAGGACGTAGTTGGCCATTCTGGATAAAGCTGAGGGGTCTGGACGACGCCGCGGCGTCGACGCCGGCGGAGCGTCCGGCTCGGCTCCGCCCACGGGAGGGACGAGGAGCGAGAGGTGTCGTCCCCCGGGGCCTGGGCACGCCACATCCTGGACACAAACTACCCGCCGCAGTCGGCACCGCAAGGTACTGTCGAGCGGAGCCCTGGTTCCCAAGAAACCGCTGCGCGGCAGCCGCCTCATGGCAAACCTCTACCTCCTCGACGAACTCCCGGCGCCCGGCGAAGCCGCGCTGACGGGACCTGTGGCGCACCACCTCACCCGGGTCCTCCGGGTCCGCGCCGGCGACCTGGTGGCGCTCTCGGACGGCCGCGGCCGCGTCGCCGAGGCCGAGGTCGTGCGGACGGACCGCGCAGGGCTCGTCGTCTGCGTCGGCCAGCCGTCGACGCAGCCGCCCGTCCGACCCCAGGTCACGCTCGCGTTCGCGTGTCCGCGGCAAGCGCGCGCCGACTGGCTGATCGAGCACGCGACCGAGGTCGGCGTCGCCGTGTTTCAACCGCTCTGGACGGCGCGCAGTCGGCCGCAGTCGCTGCGCCTTGACCGCTGGAGAAAGATCGCGAGGGCCGCCGCGGGCCAGAGTGCGCGCGCCTACGAGCCCCAGCTGCGCGACCCGATCGAGCTCGCCCCGTTCCTTGAGCGTCCGCTGCCGATGCTCCGCCTGCTCGCCGACGCCGGCGGCGGGGACGGCCTACGCCAAGGCGGCGCAGCGGACGCCGCGGTGCTGGTCGGCCCGGAAGGCGGCTTCACCCCAGCTGAGAAGGAGCAGGCGCGCGCCAGCGGCTTCGAGCCGCTCCACCTCGGCCCGCACATCCTGAGGACCGAGACCGCGGCGCTGCTGGGCGCCGCCCACCTCCTCCGCGGCGCGAGCGCGCCTGACCCCTGAGCGCTGGCGCGGGGCGCCAGCGGCTCCAAGGGCTTAGTTGCCGAGGGTGACGCTGACGCCGTTGGAGACGGTCAGGCCGAGCGTGTTCGCCGCGGCGTCGAGCACCACCCACTGGTGGTAGAGCGCGAAGCCGGCCAGCGCGCTGTTGTTGGGGACCGCGAAGCCGAGGCTCGCAGCGCCCGCCGCGGAGGTCGCGGCCGGCAGCGTCACGTCCGGGGACACCAGCAGCTCACAGCCCGGCGCGTTCGGCAGCGGCGCGGGCAGCGTGAGGCCGCCGCCAGAAGTGTTCGAGTAGCCCGAGACCAGCACGGCGAGGCTGGACGGCAGCGCGTCGGCGCAGTCCAGGTTGTAGGTCGTGCCGAGGATCGGCAGCGCGTCCGCGCTCGCGACCGGCGTCGGGAACAGCGGCTGGTTCGTGCACTGGACGGTCCAGGCGGGGCGCATGATCTGGAAGTTCCACGGCCCGCTGCCGGAGCGGCTGTAGCCGAGGTTGATCTGCCCGCCCGTCAGGTCGCTGAGGACCGTCGTCTGGGGCGTGTTGTCGACGCCGATGAAGAACGCCGAGCCGACCGGCACCGGCGGGTCGAAGGCCGCCGTGTAGAAGCCGGCAGACGGCCCGACCGTCATCGTCGTGGTGGCGATCGGCGCCGCGCTGGGCCCGGCGCCGACGAGGCTGTAGATGCGCGCCGGGACGGTCACGGTGCCGCCCGTCGAACGCGTGAACAGCTCGAAGCTGGCCAGCGTCGAGGCGGTGCCCGCCGCGACGCGGTAGACATACTCGCTCGACGAGGTGGAGCCGTTCAGGTTGCCCCCGCCTGGGTTGGCCTGGGCACACGTCGGCACCGCGATCTGGGCAGAGCCCGCGCAGCCCGCGCCGAAGGCGCCGTTGGTGGCGATCGTGCTCCCGCCGGGCACCTGCGTCTGCACCTGGACCGAGTTCGCGCCCGCGCCGGGTCGCGCGGCGGCCAGCTCGCTGACCGACGTGCCCGGGGCGATGTCCGCGTCGAAGCCGAAGTTGTAGATCGTGTTCCACTCGAGCGCGTTCTGCCCCGCCGGCGCGCTGAACACGATGCGGTTGTTGACCCGCTGCGCCGTCCAGTCGTTGGCGGCGTCGTCGTCGAGGTCGCCGAACGTGAAGTTGGTCGCCGTCGCCGCCGCGTCGATCGGGACCTCGAAGGTCGCGCCGCCCCGGCTGTTGTCGACGTTGTGGACCGCGTACTCGTAGTGGTACTGCCCGCCGCCGAGCTGCGTCACCTTGACGGCGACGTAGAAGCGGCCGTCGTCGGCCCCGTTGCCGCCGATCTCGACCGTGGCGCCCTGCCACTGGTTGAGCACCGTGCCGAGCTGCATCTGCCCGTTGTTCTGGAAGAACCACGTGCCGCCCGAGGAGTTGGGCGTAAAGCCGCGGTAGGCGATGTTGTCCGCGCGGTTGGCGACCGCCTCGCCGTTGAGCACGAGGTGCAGCGCGTAGTAGTACTCCGCGCCCTGCACCAGCATGTCCTGCTCCTTGACGGTGCAGCGGTTGTCGACGCTGTCGAAGATGTTCGTCGACAGGCTGAAGTTGCCGTCAGCAGGTGCCGGGTAGCCGGCCTGCGTGGGGTCCCCGATGTCGAAGTAGCTGCCGACCGGGTCCCACTCGCCGAGCCATGGATCGATCTCCGCCGGCGGCCCCAGGTCGCTGCGGTCGGCGTTGTTGCCAGCACCGTAGGCGTCCCCGCAGCCCACGCCCATCTGGTTGCCGGGCGTGCTCGTGTTGCAGTTGGAGCCGCAGCCGCTGACCGTGTAGTTGATCGACAGCCAGGCGTGCTTGCAGAACGACCACTCGTTGATCTGCTCGACCTTGTCGTCGTGGATGCGCGCGATCATGAACCCGAAGAAGGGGTGGTTCGGCTGCATCGCCGCGACCCACGGGATGTTGACCGACCCCGGGTTGCACATCTCGTTGCGGAACGACATGCCGACCTCGCCGTTGTTTGCCGGCCCCCGGCGGCCCCAGTAGGTGAGGTTGCCGATGTCGATGACCGCGCCGTCGAGGCCGGTGACGGTGTTGGCTTGCGCAGCCGCGCCGGCTGCGAGCAGCGCGGCGGTCGAGAGCGTGAGGATGCGGCGCATCAGGGGTCTCCGTGGGGAAGCGGGGCGTGGCGGGGTAGCAGGGCGGCAGAGAAGTGTAGTCCCTGCACGGGGCGGGCACCAAGGCCCGCGCCGCGTCGAGACGCCGCGCCTGCGCCTACTGTGGGGCGCAAGCGGCGGTGTGCCAACCCCCCGCTGCGCCGGACCTTCGCTGGTAGCGGACCGCCGTCGCCGCGGCCAAGCGATGGCCGCGTCAGTTTCCGACGGTCGCGACGCCGGCGTCCGAGACCACGAAATTCAGCGCGTTGACGGACGGGTCCCACACGAACCACTGGTGGTAGACAGAGAGGCCGGTCAGCGCGCTCGCGTTGGGCACCGCGACCGGCTGCTGGGCGGCGCCCTGCGCGTCGGTCACCTGCACCAGCAGGTAGTCCGAGGAGACCAGCTGCTCGCAGCCGGGCGCGCCCGGGAGCGCCAGCGGCAGCGGGAGTCCGCCGCTGGTCGCGTCACTGAGCCCCGAGACCAGCACCGCGATCGTGTTCGCGAGCGCGTCCCCGACCGTCGGGGAGTAGGTCGCGCCGAGCTGCGGCGAGCCAAGGACCCCCATCGAGGGGGACACGTTGACCTGCGGCGACGTGCACTGGACGCGCCACGAAGGACGCTGCACGAGGTTGGACTGCGACCACGCGCCCGTGCCGCGGTAGAAGCCGGTGCCGCTGGCTCCGACGTTCAGGTTCGAGATCACGCCGTTCGGAGAGTTCTCGTAGCCGATGTAGTAGGCGCCGCTCACCGAGACCGGTGACGCGAAGGTCGCGGTGTAGAACCCTGCCGTCGGCCCGACCGTGATCGTGGTCGAAGCGAACGGCGTCGTGGCGGGCGCCCCGCCGGCGTCGAGATAGATGTGCGCCGGCCGCGTGATCGTGCCGCTGGTCGACTGCGTGAAGATGTCGAACGACTGCACGTCGTAGGTGTCCGTGTTGGGGACGAGGAACGTGTACTCGAACGAGTTCGTGCTGTTCGACAGCGCGCCGCCTGCCGCGTTCAGGCTCGGGCACGACGCCGACGGCGTGGTCACCGAACCCGGGCAACCGGCGCCGAAGGCGGCGAAGCTCGCGACCGTCGCGCCGCCGGGGACCTCGGTCTGGACCTGAACCGCGAGCGCTCCCGGGCCGGGCCGCGCCTGGGCCAGCTCGGCGAGCGAAGTGCCGGGCGGGAAGTCGGCGTCGAAGCCGAAGTTGTAGATCGTGTTCCACTCGAGCGCGTTCTGCCCCGCCGGCGCGCTGAACACGATGCGGTTGTTGACCCGCTGCGCCGTCCAGTCGTTGGCGGCGTCGTCGTCGAGGTCGCCGAACGTGAAGTTGGTCGCCGTCGCCGCCGCGTCGATCGGGACCTCGAAGGTCGCGCCGCCCCGGCTGTTGTCGACGTTGTGGACCGCGTACTCGTAGTGGTACTGCCCGCCGCCGAGCTGCGTCACCTTGACGGCGACGTAGAAGCGGCCGTCGTCGGCCCCGTTGCCGCCGATCTCGACCGTGGCGCCCTGCCACTGGTTGAGCACCGTGCCGAGCTGCATCTGCCCGTTGTTCTGGAAGAACCACGTGCCGCCCGAGGAGTTGGGCGTAAAGCCGCGGTAGGCGATGTTGTCCGCGCGGTTGGCGACCGCCTCGCCGTTGAGCACGAGGTGCAGCGCGTAGTAGTACTCCGCGCCCTGCACCAGCATGTCCTGCTCCTTGACGGTGCAGCGGTTGTCGACGCTGTCGAAGATGTTCGTCGACAGGCTGAAGTTGCCGTCAGCAGGTGCCGGGTAGCCGGCCTGCGTGGGGTCCCCGATGTCGAAGTAGCTGCCGACCGGGTCCCACTCGCCGAGCCATGGATCGATCTCCGCCGGCGGCCCCAGGTCGCTGCGGTCGGCGTTGTTGCCAGCACCGTAGGCGTCCCCGCAGCCCACGCCCATCTGGTTGCCGGGCGTGCTCGTGTTGCAGTTGGAGCCGCAGCCGCTGACCGTGTAGTTGATCGACAGCCAGGCGTGCTTGCAGAACGACCACTCGTTGATCTGCTCGACCTTGTCGTCGTGGATGCGCGCGATCATGAACCCGAAGAAGGGGTGGTTCGGCTGCATCGCCGCGACCCACGGGATGTTGACCGACCCCGGGTT
>CAZTQF010000235.1:0-5163 GCA_964615255.1 uncultured candidatus Brocadiaceae bacterium
CGTCGTGATCTCGTCCCGCTCGCGCGGCGACGACGACGCGGCCGGCCGGTCCACCGAGGCGCTCGACGCGCTCTGCAACGACCTGCGCACCCTGCTGCACGTCAAGCTGTCCGCGTCGGCCGACGCCCAGGAGCCCGCTCCGGACACCAAGCTGTCGCTGCCGCCAGACGCGCACCCCTTCAACGCCGACGAGGCGAAGCAGGGCTGGTGGTGGCAGCGGCTGTTCTCGCACACGCAGTACGACGAGATCTGTGACGACCTCGTCGCCGCGGCGTCCGACGCCTCGCTCGAGGAGAGCGCCTGGCTCCGCCAGCTGCTCCAGCGCGTCGCCGCAGAGAAGCGTCGCCCGGACGCCCTCGCCCAGCTCCAGCGCGTCTACGGACCACAGCAGACGCGCCCGGGCCGGATCGCCGACGACGAGCGCTTCACCGCCGACTTCGACGTCGCCGGCTTCGGCGGACCCTGGGCGACGCAGCTTGGCCTGGACGCGATGCCTCCGCGGCAGGCGCCGTTCGGCGTCGCACCGCGCGAGCCCTCGGGCGCGGCGGCCGACGCCGACGTAACGGTGCTGATTCCGTCCTACAAGCACGAGCCCTACATCGAAGAGACGATGCGCAGCGTGCTCGGCCAGACGTTCGAGGCGTTCAAGCTCCTGGTCGTCGACGACCGCTCTCCCGACGAGACGGTCGCGCGGGCGCGCGCTGTCGCGGACCCCCGGGTCGAGGTCCGCGTCAACGAGCAGAACCTCGGCCTGGGCAACTCCGTGCTTGCGGCGCTCGAGACCATCGACACGCCGTATGTCGCCCTGCTGAACTCGGACGACCTGCTGCACCCCGAGCGCCTCGAGCGCTGCCGCGAGGCCCTCGAGCAGGACCCCGACGCGATGCTCGTCACGACGGACCTCACGCTGATCGATCGCGACGGCGGCGTGCTGACCCCCGACAACGTCAGCCTCGTGCTCGACGGCAAGCAGGTCCACGACTGGGTGCACTGGTACCGCGACGCGCTCGCCGAGGCCGAAGGCGCGCACCAGAGCGCGCTGGAGCTGTTCACCGCGCTGTTGCGCAAGAACTTCCTGGCGACGAGCAGCAACCTGGTCGCGCGCAAGAGTTGGCTGATGCAGCAGGCCGAGGCCTTGAAGAGCCTGAAGTTCTGCCTCGATTGGCAGCTCTTCCTCGAGGCAGCGCTGGAGGGCACGCTCCGGCACATCGCCGAACCGCTCGCCGCCTACCGCCTGCACGCGACCAATACGGTCTGGTTCCACAAGGACGAGCGCTGGTCGTACTACCTCGAGGTCAACCGCGTCGCGACCGAGGCGCTGCTCCGCTTCCACGCCCGCGGTGAGGACGGCCCGCCGCTGGAGCAGCTCCGGAGCACGCTGACCGCGCTAACCGCCGGCCTAGCGCACAACGGCGAGACGCACGGACTGGCGATGTTGCTCAACGCGATCGTGGACCGCGTGGGCCTCGAGGGGTGGGCCGCCGAGGACGAGACCACGCGCACGCTCATCCAGCAGCTCGCCTCGCTCTCTTCGACGGCGCTCTCGACGGCGCATGAGGGATCGGACGCGCGACAGCCGCTGCAGTCCATGCACCGCAGGCTGCTGCAGACGCTCCTGGAGCAAGCGCGCCGGGACGTCGACGACAAGCAGGCCCAGCTGATGTCGACGGAGATCCAGCTGCAGGCGGCGCGCGACGACCGCGAGCGGTCGGAGGAGAAGACGCGGAGGCTCTACCAAGACCAGCGAGAACGGATCCAGAACGCCCAGCGCCTGGACGAGGAAAAGCAGCGGCTCTATCAAGACCAGCAGCAGCGAATCGAGCGGGCTCGTGAGCAGGAGCGACGCCTGCAGGAGCTCTACGACGACCAAAAGGCGCGCATCGACCGGTCGCAGGAGCAGGACCAGCGGATCAGGGAGCTCTACGAGGATCAGAAAGAGCGCATCGCCGGCGCCCGCAAGCTGGAGGCCGACAAGAAGGCGCTCTACGAGGACCAGAAGCAGCGCATCGAGCGCGCCAAGCAGCAAGAGCAGCGGCTCACCGCCCTCTACGCAGACCAGAAGGACCGCATCGCGCGGATCCAGGCGCTCGAGGCCGAACACGCAGGCCTCCGCTCGGACATAGATACGGCGCAATCGGATCTTACAGACGCCCGCGCCCGAAACCGCGACCTAGAGGACGAAGTGGCCGCGCGAACGGCTCAGGTCCGGAGCCTCTCCGACGCGAAAAGGGAGTTGGGGGAGCAACTGCGCCAACAGCGCCGCGAAACCGCGCGCCTCGACAGCGAACGCCTCGCGCTGCTCGGATCGCGGGAGTACCGCCTCGGCAACTTCTTCTGGAACAAGCTCCCCTTCGCAAACATGGCAATCAGCACCAAGAACTGGTTTCAGCGCCTCTTCGGCGCCAAGGAGCGCGCGACGGCCGACACTCCCGGCGAGGACCGGGCTGCAGGCACCGCGGTCGTCGCGGCCTGCTGGCAGTGGCCGATCTACTCCCACACGTTCGTCTACCAGGAGATGATCAGCCTGGGCGCGACGGGGCTGGACGTGCAGCTGTTCCACTGGGACCTGACCGACACCGACGACCTGCACGCCGCGTTCGAGCACCTCAACCAGAACCGGACGCACATCAAGCCCGACTGGAAGCAGCACAAGCAGGACAAGGCCTACATCGACCAGGCCTACCCGGGCAAGCTCCGCGCGTTCCTCGAGCGGGTCGCGCCGCTGGTCGGCAAGACGGTCGACGAGCTCGAAGAGCAGCCCATCGTGATGCAGGCGTGCACGTTCACGCGTCGCGCCGAACAAGCAGGCGCGCGCTACCTGCACAGCTACTTCTTCTACGACCAGTCGTTCATGGCCATGATCGCCGCCTGGGTCCTGGACCTGCCGCGCGGCGTGTCGTGCTACGCCGACCACATGATGGACGACTTCGAGTTCAAGCTCGTGCCGCTGCACGTGGAGCTCGCCGACGTCATCGTCGCGACCAGCGCGCGCATCAAGCAAGAGCTCTCGCAGCTCTCGGGCGGACACTGGGACGACAAGATCGTCGTCAAGCCCAACGGCGTCGACGGCGAGCGCTTCCCCGCTCGCGTGCGACCTGCGCGCGCGGCAGGCGAGCCGTTCGAGGTGATCTCGGTCTCCAGGATCGAGCCTAAGAAGGGCCTCACCCACCTCGTCGAGGCGATCGCCGAGCTGAAGAAGCGCGGACACACCGTCGTCGCGCACATCATCGGCAGCAAGGACGCGAACAGCGCCGGCAGCCTGGAGTACGCCGAGAGCTTCGAGCAGTGCATCAAGGACCACGGCCTCGAAGACCAGATCGTCCTGCACGGGATGATGAAGCAGGAGCAGATGCCGCCGCTCATCGAGAAGAGCCGCGCGTTCGTCGCGCCCTACGTCGAGACCGAGTCCGGCGACAAGGACGGGATCCCGACCGCGATGCTGGAGGCGCTCGCGTCCAGCCTGCCCATCATCACGACCGACTCCGGCTCGATCACCGAGGTCGTCGACGACGGCGTCGAGGGCTTCGTCGTCGGACAGCGCGACAGCTTGGCGTTCGCCGACGCGCTCGAGAAGGTGATCACCGACGGCGACCTGGAGCGCCGGCTCTCGGCTGCCGCCCGCGCTCGCTTCGACCGCGACTTCGACATCAAGGTCACCGAGCGCCGCCTGCACGAGCGCGTCACGGGCTTCCTGGCGCAGAAGAGCCGCTCCTGACCTCGCGCCGGCGATGCGGCTGCTCTACGTCATCCACCAGTTCTTCCCGGACTGCCACTCCGGGACGGAGCAGCACTGCCTCGCCGCCGCCCGCGAGGCCGAGCGCCGGGGTCACGACGTCACGGTCCTGTCGCTGCACTGGGACCACGACCGGACCCACCCGCCCGTCAACGTCTTCGAAGCGCCCTACGAAGGGGTGCGGGTCATCCGCCTCAACCACTGGCGCGGCGTCAACCCGAACGACGTGCTGCGCGACTACGAGAACCTCCACCTCGACGGGTGGTTCCAGCGGGTGCTCGACGACGTGCAGCCGGACGTGGTGCACAGCTTCCACCTCCGACAGCTCGGCGGCAATCTGCTCCGGGTCGCGCGGGAGAGCGGCCGCCGCGTCGTCGTCACCTTGACCGACTTCTGGTTCCTGTGCCCGCGCTTCACCCTGATGCGGCCGGACGGCAGCTTGTGTGACGGCCCACCCGACGGCGGCCGCGGCTGCGTAACCTGCGAATTCCCGGAGCTCGAGCACGTCGAACCCGGCGCACACACCCTGGGCAGCGATCCGCCCGCGCGGCTGCGCGCGCTGCTCGACCGGAGCGGCGCGCTGATGCGCGACCTGGGCCATGCGCACGTCGTGACCGCCCCGTCCCGGTTCCTCGCGGAGATGTTCCGCCGCAACGGGCTCGAACACGACCGGTTCGAGACCGTGCCCTATGGCCTGGAGCCTGACCGCATCCAGCCGCTGCCGACGACGCGGCCGCGCGCGCCGCTGCGCCTCGGCTTCTGCGGTGTGCTGTCGCCGTGGAAGGGCGTGCACGTGCTGCTCGACGCCGTGCTGGGCTCCGACGCCGCCGTCGAGCTCACCATCCACGGCCGCACGGATCAGCCGACGTTCCAAGCCTACATCGACGAGCAGATGGACCGCGCGGCGTCGGACCCGCGCGTCCGCTTCGCCGGCGCCTACGACGAAGCCGACGCGCCGCGCGTCTTCGCCGAGATGGACCTGCTGGTCGCGCCGAGCCTCTGGTACGAGAACACCCCGTTCGTGATGCTCGAGGCGTTCGCCGCCGGGGTCCCGGTGATCGCCAGCGACCTGGGCGGCCTCCGCGAGGTCGTCCAGCCCGACCGCAACGGCGTCGTGTTCCCTGCGGGCGACGCGGCTGCGCTCCGGGCCGCGATCGAGCGCGTGGCCGGCGACCCGAGCTGGTTCGAGGAGCTCGACGTGCAGCCCCTGGACGACATATCCGCGTGCTTCGACCGCTACGAGGCCGCCTACTCGGAGCGCCCGCCGACGCCGTGAGCGCCCGCGTCCGCTACCTGATCGTCGGCATGGCCCGCAGCGGCACGACGGCGACGCACCTCGTGGTCTACGGCCATCCCGCGGCGTCGGCGATGCACGACGAGGTCACGGTCGACCCGCTGTTCACCGAAGGGATCTCGACGTTCACCGTGGG
>CAZTQF010000236.1:0-5158 GCA_964615255.1 uncultured candidatus Brocadiaceae bacterium
ACGACACGATCGTGGTGTTCACGTCGGACAACGGCCGGCAGCGCGGCCAGCAGGGCGCGCGGCCGGACCCGCTCTACCGCGGGCAGAAGTGGCAGTCGCTCGAGGGCGGCACGCGGGTCCCCTGCCTCATTCGCTGCCCGGGCGCCATCGCGCCGGGGGTCAGCGACCAGCTGGTCTCTGCGATGGACCTGTTCCCGACGCTCGCGTCAGCGTGCGGCGTGGAGATCGCGCCGGGCCAAGCCGCGCAGCGGCTCGACGGGATGGACCTCTGGAGTTGCCTGACCGACCGAACGGACGCGGCGCGCCGCGGCCGCCGCGAGCTGCTCTACTGGCACGGCCAAGGGGCGGCGACCGCGCTCCGCCAGGGACGCTGGAAGCTGCGGTTCCACGCCGACGCGCAGCAGCCGGTCGACCCGCCGCTCGCGAGCGGCCCGGAGCTGTACGACCTCGCAGACGACCCGCAGGAGCAGCGCGACCTCGCCGTCGAGCACCCAGAGCAGGTCTCGGCGATGCTCCACCGCGCGCGCGCGCTGCTCCAGGGCGTCTACGCCGACCAGGTCCCGCTCGGCGCGCTGCCTGACGCAGCGCCGCTGCCCGCCCGCCTCACCGCCCGTGAGGTCTGGGGCCCGACGCTCTCGGCCGACGGGCGATGAGCGCTGCTGGGCGCGCGCTCACCTCGACAACCGCGCCGAGGTGTGCGAACGTCAAGACGTGACCGCTCGCCCATCGCTGATCTGCCTCGCCGCGCTGCTCGCCTGCGCCGGCGGGAGCAAGCTCGCCGCGCAGAAGAAGCCCAACAAGGAGAAGGGCTACGCCTACGCGGTGCCGTTCGAGGACATCCCGCCCGCTCCCCCGCTCAGCGCCCAGGACGCGCTGGCGACCTTCTCGCTGCACGAGGACTTCACGATCTCGGTCGCCGCGAGCGATCCGCAGCTGCAGAGCCCTGTCGCGCTGCGCTTCGACGGCGACGGGCGCATGTGGGTCGTCGAGATGCGCGCCTACATGCTCGACGCCGACGCCACCGACGAGCTGCAGCCGATCGGCCGGATCTCGATCCTGACCGACGCCGACGGCGACGGCGTCTACGAGGGCTACAAAGTGTTCCTCGACGACCTGGTGCTGCCGCGCTCGCTCGCCTTCTACAAGCAGGGCATCCTCTACGGCGGCCACGACAAGCTCTACTACGTCGAGAACGTCGACGACGTCGCGGGCCCGATGGTCGTCGTCGACGAGCACTACGCCAAGAAGGAGAACGTCGAGCACCGCTGCAACGGCCTCCTGCGCGGGCTCGACAACTGGATCTACAACGTCAAGTCCGACGCGCGCTACCGCGAGGTCGACGGCGAGTGGGTCAAGGAGAAGACCTCCTTCCGCGGCCAGTGGGGCCTCTCGCAGGACGACTACGGCCGGCTGTACTACAACCAGAACTGGTTCGGCCTCAAAGCCGACCAGCTGCAGCCGAACACCCTGATGCGGAACCCCAACTCGCTGTTGAAGATGGGCGACACCGCGATGCTGTCGTACCGGGACAAGGTGTTCCCGGCGCGCGTCACGCCCGGCGTCAACCGCGGCGGCGAGGGCGCGATCGACGACCGGGGCTACCTGACGGCCGTGACCGCCGCGTGCGGACCGGTCGTCTACCGCGGCCACCAGTTCTCCGAGGAGTACCGCGACACCGCGTTCTTCTGCGAGCCGTCCGCGCACTTCGTCCGGATGATCGCGATGACGCGGAAGGACGGCTTGACGTCGGGCGCGCATCCGCTGCGCGAGCGCGAATTCCTCGCGTCGACCGACGAGCGGTTCCGCCCGGTCAACCTGTTCAACGGCCCCGACGGCTGCCTCTACCTGGTCGACCTCTACCACGGCATCGTGCAGCACCGCACGTACCTGACGAAGTACCTGCGGCAGCACATCGCGCACCGCGGCCTCGAGGCAGCGCCGCGGCTCGGCCGCGTCTACCGCATCGCCCAGAAGGGCCGCACGGCCGAGGGCGCGCCGCGGCTGCGGCACAAGGCGTCCCGCGCCCTGGTCGCAGACCTCGCTCACCCCAACGGCTGGTGGCGCGACGCCGCCCAGCAGCTGCTGGTAGACCGCGGCGACCGTTCCGCTGTGCCCGCGCTGATCCAGCTCGCCGGCGACCGCAGCCGCCCGCTCGGCCAGCTGCATGCGCTGTGGACGCTCGAGGGCCTCGCTGCGCTCGACGCCCGCGCCGTCGAGGCCGCGCTGCGCTCCGAGCATAGCTACGTGCTGGAGGCCGCGATCCGTCTGGCCGAGCTGCTGGATGACGACGACCGCGCGCGGCTGCTGCCGCGGCTGGCGTCGCTGGCCACGGGCGACGACGTCGTCGTGCTGCGGCAGCTGGCCGCGAGCCTCGGCCGCTTCCCCGGCGACGAAGCGCTGACGCTGCTGGCGCGCCTGTTGCAGCAGCACGGCGGCCGCAAATTCTTCCGCGAGTGCGCGGTCCACGGCCTGCACGGCCGCGAGGCGCGCTTCGTCGAACTGCTCGACGACGACTTCGAGGACGACAAGCTGCTCGACTACCTGGACCACTGCACGAGCCCCAAGACGACCGCGGCAGCGCACCCGATGCCGCGCAACAAGGAGCACCTCGCGTCGTTCCGCCGCGGCGAGCAGCTCTACCTCGCCACCTGCATGGCGTGTCACGGCCCCGACGGCCAGGGCCTGCCGATGCTCGGGCCGCCGCTAGTCGGCTCCGAGTGGACCACCGGCTCCGAGCAGCGCCTCGCCGCGATCCTGCTGCAGGGCATGACCGGGCCGATCCAGGTGAACGGCACCGAATACGTTCCCGCCGCCGCCATGCCCGGCCTCAAGACCAACGCCGCCTTCGGCGACGCGCAGCTCGCCGACGTCGCGACGTTCGTGCGGTTTGCCTGGGGCAACAAAAAGGGCGCGGTGAAGCCTGCGACCGTGCGAGCCGTGCGCGAGCAGCTCGCGGGCCGGGACGCGGCGTTCTCCGGCCCGGAGCTGCGCGCGCGCTTCCCGAAGTAGCGCGCCTACTTTTTCTTGCTGAGCTCGTCGGTCAGCTCGCGGCCGTAGCTGTTGACCCAGGTCTCACGGCTGCGGAACGCCGCGCTGCCGTAGTAGCTCTCGCCGTAGCGCTTGTGCAGCCTCTCGAGCTTGGCGGCGACCGACTTGAGCCCCTTCTCGTAGTTGGCCTTGGCTTTCTTCTCGGCCTTGTCGCGCTTGTTGCGGCCGGAGATCTTCTTGTTCTTGGCCGCGTCTTCCCGGAGCCGCTCGTTGACCTTGGCGAGGTCCTCCATCACCGCCACGTAGGCCTTCCCGGCGGCGATCTCCTGGCGGACCTCCGGCGTCTTGGCCTCGGCGGACCACGCGTCGTCGGCGGCCTCAAACTCGGCGATCTTGGCGAAGTCCGCGCGCGCCGCCTCGATCCGCTCGAACTTGGAGTAGAGGTCTCCGCGCTGCTCGCACGCGCGCACCTCGTCGAACAGCTTCTTGAGCGCCGCGCGCGTGGGCGCCAGCTCTGCGTCGGCCTCCGTCGCGTAGAACGAGCCGGGGAACTCGTCCTGGAACGCCACGACCTCGGCGTAGAAGGCCCCAGGCTTCAGGCGCTGCTTCTTGGCGAGCACCCGCGCAAACGCGTCGCCCGCTGCCATCGCGCGGGCGGCGTCGTCGGTCGCCAGCGCCTTCTGCCAGTCGACCAAGAGGTCGTCGTAGGAGGCCATCCCGACGCAGCCCTTGCCGGTGGTCGCGAGGCCGTCCCGCAGCCGGCAGTAGTCTCCGGCCTGCAGGCTCGACTCCATCTCGTCGAGGAACCCGTCGACCTGAATGGAGAGGTGCTCCGTCAGCTTGACCGCGTGCATCAGCTGCTCGGGGTCGGACGCGCCCGGCCCGTCGATGAACGCGCGCAGGGCCGCGTCCGCGTTCGCCCACTTGCCGTCGAGGATGTTCTTGTAGGCGCCCTTCAGCGCGCCGGTCACCTCGTCGACGTCGACGCCGGGGATGCCTTCGGGGCTGTCGAGGATCATGCGCGCCATCGCCTGGCCCATGGCCTCGCCGACGTTCATGTAGGTCTCAGGGTTGCCGCCGTAGTGGCCGCTGCTGCTGCCGCCCTTGCTGAGCGGGTGCGAGTAGACCGACGCGACCATGCCGCGGTGCTTCTTGTACTTGCCCTTCTTGCCGTCGATGTTGAGCTGGGCCTCGAGGATCTGCCCCTGCGTGCCGCCCGCCCCCTTACGGGTCTGCCCGAGCGTCGCGCAGACGAACTTGGCCTTGGGCGCCTTGAAGTCCATGCGCAGCGACTCGATCAGGCACAGCAGGTTCTCCTCGTAGGCCGCGGCGTGCTCGGCGTTGCGGAAGTCCTTGTCACCCTGCCAGAAGAAGAACCCCTTGACCTCGTAGCGACTCGCGCCGGGGTAGTACTTGCCGATCTGTTTGAGCACCTCCTTGGCGGCGCGGACGTCGCCGTCGTACTGCATGCCCGCGTACCAGTCGCCCGAGATCGGCTCGCGCGGCCCCTTCTTGTTGCCCCCGTAGCCCTCAGCCGTCGGCGGCAGCAGGTCCCAGCCGAGGCTGCGGTTGCCGATGCACGACTTGAGGATCAACACCGGCGCCTTGGTGACGTGCCCGACGTAGTGGCCGATGCCGTGCTCGGGGCCGAAGTTGCCCTTCACGGTCATCCACTCGTTGTTGTAGATCTTGCGCGGACCAGGGCCCGAGCACATCACGCGCACGTAGCGCACGTCCTTGCGCTCGGTCCAGCTGCCGTCCTCCTCGACGAGGTAGGGGTAGAGGCCCTTGTTCGCGCACGCGTCCTTGAGGCCAGCGACCTTGCCGAACCCGAGCATGTTGGACTGGCCCATCAGGATGTAGACGTGGACCGGCTTGCTCGTGTCTGCCTTCTTGCCGTCGGGGCGCGGCAGCGGGTCCGGGAGCTGGGCGGAGATCGAAGTCGCGAGCAGGCCGACGAGGGCCGCTGTGGACGTCCACTTCAGGGCGAGATGCTGCATGATCATTCGTCGAGAGGCGTGAAGAGAAGATCCCCGCCGCCGGCGACGAGATCAACCCGCGCCGCCTTTCCTGCGGCCCTTGCGACCTTCAGCGGCAAGGCTCGCCTCCCCCAACGTGCGCGGCGTATTGTCTCCGAGAGCCATGCACCTCTCGCCCGCAGACCTCGAAG
>CAZTQF010000237.1:0-5141 GCA_964615255.1 uncultured candidatus Brocadiaceae bacterium
CGACTACGCAGCGTCTACGACCAGGCACACCCGCACGGCCGGGGCCCGAGCGCCGCTGCGGGAGGCTGACGCGAGCCCGCGCCGCGCCGTTCGCGGCCGGCGCGCGCGGCGCCTATGCTCGCGCCGACGCCGCGCGCCTCGCCGCGGCCACCCCGCTCCGCCATGACCAGCCAACGCGCCGCCGTCCTCGAGTCGTTCTCCCACCACCGCTGCTCGGCGATCCTGCGCACGGCGGACGCCGCGGCCGCGCGGCCGGCCCTCGACGCGGCCGCGCGCGGTGGATTCCGGGTGCTGGAGGTGACGATGACGACGCCCGACGCGCTGGAACACATCGCGTCGCTGCGCGCGCGCGCGGACCTCGTCGTCGGGGCCGGCACGGTGCTGACGGTAGCGGACGCCGAGGCCGCCGCGGCAGCCGGCGCGCAGTTCCTGGTCTCTCCGGTCACCGACCCCGAAGTGATCGCCTTCGCCGCGGCCCACGACCTCGTCTCGGTGCCAGGCACGTCGACGCCGACCGAGATGCTCGCGGCGCACCGCGCCGGCGCGGACATGGTCAAGCTCTTCCCGGGCCCCGCGATCGGCCCGTCGTTCGTCCAGGCCGTGCGCGGACCGATGCCGTTCCTGCGGGTCTTCCCGACGCACGGCGTCGACGAACACAACTGCGCGGCGTGGCTCGAGGCCGGCAGCTTCGGGGTCGGCTTCGTCGGGTCGCTGTTCGAGCCCGAGGACCTCCGCATGCGGCGCTTCGACGCCGTCGAGGCGAGGGCCCGCCGCATGACCGACGCCGTCGCGCGGCGCGGTGAGGGTTCGACCGACAGCTCAGCGGCAGCCGCAACCTGACAGGCCGTCGCGGCCGGTCCTCGCCGGCGGCTGGTTGCCTAGCATGACCTCGAAGCCCAGCCAGACGGAGTGCGCCACGTCGTCGAGGTGGTCGCTGTCGTCGTAGTCGTACTGCAGCCGCATCCGCGTGAACGGCGACACCTGGTACTGGAGCATCGGAGAGATGCGGAGCCGGTCCGCGCGGAACGGGTCCGCGGCGCGAGAGAACGCCCCTCCGCCGATGTAGCTCGCTTCGGACCCGGTCGCGTAGTCGCAGCGCAGGCCCGCGGCGAAGCCATTGTCCCAGCCCACGAGGCCGTAGATGTAGCCGCCGTGGTCGCGCAGCGACGCGCCCGGAAGGCTGTAGGGGTTGGACGGGTCTGCGTCGTCGGTCTGCGCCTCGGCGTCGAACGTCCGGTGGATGTACTCGCCCTGGAAGCGCACGAACGCGTCGCCCGGCAGGTAGTCCGACGGCCGCCACTGATACGCGAAGTCCAACCCCGTGATCACCGTGTCGCCGCCGGTCGCGTTCGCGCCCGCGGCCACCGACGCGCCGAAGCCGAGCCTGCGCTCTTCGCCGAGCTCGAACGTCGTCGCGACCCGGCCGGTCCAGACCATGTCGGAGCCCGAGCGAACGCCGACGGTGCCGTCGTCGAAGAACCGCCCGCCGATCGCGCGGCCTTCGTAGCTCTCGTCGTTTGCGAGGAAGCTGGTCATCGTCTCGCCGTTGCCGTTCTGCACGCCGGCGAAGAACTCCAGGTACTGGTGCGTCGGCGCCAGCCACGCGAGGCGGGCTCCGGGCGCGCGCATGCCCTCCGCGCCGAACACACGGGAGAGGATCACCGGCTGGTCCTGCCAGTCCCAGGCGTGCGGGTGCAGCGGGTTGACCCGGCCGAACTCGGTGAAGTAGTGGCCGACGCGGAGCTGCAGCTCGTAGGGCAGGTTCTGGCTCTGCAGGAACGCCTCTTCGATCTCGACGATCGTCTCTCCCTCTTCGGGGTCGAGGAACGTGACCAGCACGCCCTGCGCTGTGAACCACTTGTCGACCTCGCCGTTGAGCTGGAGCTCTGCCTGCTGCAGCGTGAAGCCTCGCTTGCGCGGGTCGTGCTCGCCGCCCTTCAGCTCGAGGATCTGCTCGTCCTGCTCCGTCGACGAGCCGACCGACATCAGCAGGTCGAGGCTGACGTTGAGGATCCGCAGCGGGCCGAGCTGCCCCTGCAGAAACGCCGGGGTCCCGCTCGGGTCCTGGCCGCCCAGATTCTGGCCGCCCAGCCCCTGGCCGCTCAGTCCCGGGACGACGACCGCCGGGAGGCCCGCGGGCGGGTCCTGATTCGGGTTCTGGCCCGAGGCCTGACTTGCGGATTGCTGCCCCAGGAGCAGCCCGGAGAAGACGATGCCGGCGAGCGCCGGAGCCGTTGGAGTGGTGCACACGCACGCATGGTGCCGTTGGACAGCCGCGAGTTCCCAAAAAGATCGGCGGCGGCAAGCGTTCGACGTATTCTCTGCGAAGCATGGCCACCGAGCACAACCGCACGACGCGATGGACCGCCGCCGCGGCGGCGATCGCGCTCTGCCTGCGGTTGCTGCTGCCGCTGCTGCACGGCGGCGCGGGCTGCGATCACCGCGCCTTCGTCACCTCCTCTGGTGCTGTGGCCGAAGTCTGTTCGTGCGGCGTCGTCCATACGCACGACGGCGACCTGCTCCCCGGCGGCGGCCTCGAAGAAGGTGCGCCCGTCTCGGAGTCTCCCTGCCTCGCCTGCCAGTGGGAAGACGAGAGCCCTGGCGGCGCGCCTGTGATCCTGATCCGCGCGCCAGCTCGCGCGCCGGCGCCGGCGCGCGAGGCCTGTGCGTATGTCGCCGCAAGCGTGGCGACGTCCTGCCCGCGGCCGCCGTCTCGCGCGCCGCCCGTTCCGACGGTTTGAGTTCCCTTCTGCGCCGGCCCGTTCGGGCCAGCGCTCCAAGCTCGTCGCGCCGCCGCGAAGAGCCAGGCTGCTCCCTCCGTCCGATGACCGCATCTCCCTTTCGCGACGCCGCCCCCGCGGCGGACGCGCGTCCGACCGAAGTTTTCCTGCCGACACGCGCCGCGCACGCGCTGGCCAAGCGGCTGCTGGGCTGCGACCACCTCGCCGACGACGCCGTGCAGGAGGCGCTCGTCGCGCTGTGGCGCCTCGAAGAGCCTCCGCGTGATCCCGACGCGTGGCTGGCCCGCGCGGTGGTGCTCCGCTGCCGACAGCTCCGCCGCTCGATGCGCCGCCGGCGTCGCCACGAGCACGTCGCGTCGGCGCACTGTGACCTCCACGCCGGCTGTGACAACCCGCTGCACGTCGCGGTCGCGCACGAGGCGGGCGCCCGCCTCGCGCAGGTGCTGGACACGCTGCCAAGGGCCCAGCGCCGCGCCTTCGAGCTCTACACCGAGACCGGCCTCGACTACGCCGGCGTCGCAGCACGCCTGGGGCTCCCCGTCGGCACCGTGCGGTCGCGCCTGCACCGGGCGCGGGCGGCGATCGAAGCGGCCCTCAGCTGACGCGCGGGCAGCGTGGCGCCGCGCGCGTGGTTCGCCTACCCTGCCGGCCTTGCTGTCGTTCGCGAACGTGTCGTCGGAGGCCTACCTCGGGCTCGGCTTCCTGGCGCTGTGCGCAGGGCCGCTGATGGTCTACCTGCTGCGCAGCAACGCGTGGTCGACGGTCGCCCTGGACAGCTTCTGCCTGATCACGATCAGCGGCTTCGCGCTGCTGCATCTGCTGCCCGAGTCAGCGGAGCAGGCGGGGTGGCTGGTCCTGCCGCTGGCGCTGCTGGGCTTCGTGCTGCCCTCGATCGCCGAGCGCACCCTCCACCACGGCGACGCCGGCGTCCGCAAGACGGTCCTGCTGCTGGCGGTCTTCGGAATCGCCGCACACGCCATCCTCGACGGCCTGTTTCTGGAGGCCGGCGGACGCGCGCACGAGGGACACGAGCACGCCGGGACCCACGAGCTGACCGCCTGGGCGGTGATCCTGCATCGGATCCCCGAGGGCCTCGGCATCTGGTGGATCGTGCCCAGGACCTTGGGCACGCGCGCCGCGGTGTGGATCACCACGACCAGCGTCCTGGCGACGCTGTTCGGCTACTTCCTCGGCGGGCAGGTGCTAACCGAGGACTCGCAGAACGCGCTCGCCCTGCTGCAGTCGCTGCTGGTCGGCTCCCTGCTGCACGTCGTCCTGCACGCGCACATCCCTGCGCCGCGCGAGCAGGGCCGGCTCCGCGCCGCGTCGGTCGCCGGGGCTGCGCTGGGGGTCGCCGTGCTGTGGTTCGTCATCCACGACCACTTCCCCCAGAGTGACCAGGGGAGTCCGCTGGAGGTGTTCACGACGCTCGCGCTCGAGTCCGCGCCCGCGCTGCTGTTCGCCTACGCGCTCGTCGGGCTCTGCCACGCGTTCCTCCCCGCGACCTGGATGCGGTCGCTGACCCGCGGCTCCCGCGTCGGCCAGGCGCTGCGCGGCGTCGCCGTCGGGCTGCCGCTGCCCGTCTGCTCGTGCGGCGTCGTGCCGATCTACCGCGAGCTGATCCAAAAGGGCGCGGCCGTCGCCGCCGCGATCGCGTTTCTGGTCGCGACCCCGGAGCTCGAGCTCGCCGCGGTCATGCTGACATGGCAGCTGATGGGCGGCGAGGTCGCGCTGGTCCGCGTCGGCATGGCGGCGATCCTGGCGCTGGGCGTCGGCGTGCTGGTCGCCGCGCTCGCCGGGCCCCGCGGCGCCGTCGCGGCCGACGACGCCGAAGACTGCTGCGCCGCGCCACAGACCGCGCCCGACGACCTGCTCGGTCGCCTGCGAAGCGCCATCCGGTTCGGCTTCGGGCCCGCGGTCGACAGCACCGCCACCTGGATCCTGACCGGGCTCCTGCTGTCCGCGATGCTGACCCCCTACGTCGACCGAGCCTGGATCGCGTCGCTCCCAGCGGGCCTGGACGTCCCCATCGCAGCGTTGATCGGCCTGCCGCTCTACGTGTGCGCGACCGGCAGCACGCCGCTGGCCGCCGTGCTGCTCGTGCAGGGCCTGTCTCCGGGCGCCGTGCTGGCGCTGTTGCTCACCGGGCCTGCGACCAACGTGACCACGTTCGGCGTGCTGTCGCGCCTGCACGGCGCGCGCACGGCTGCGGTGTTCGCCGCGTCGATGTGGCTCGGCGCGGTCGGCCTCGGCTACGCCGCCAACGCCCTGGTCACGCCGCCCGACCTCGGCGCGCTGTCCGACCACGCCCACGACGGCGCGCTGTCGTGGGTCTGGCTGTGGGCGCTCGCGGCCGTGTTCGGGTGGTCGCTGCTTCGGCAAGGGGTGCGGCCGTTCCTG
>CAZTQF010000238.1:0-5119 GCA_964615255.1 uncultured candidatus Brocadiaceae bacterium
AACGGCCGCCCGCGCGGGCGACCGTGACCGCCGGACACAGCCCCCTCCCTCCGTCCACGGAGGCGTTGACCGGGGAGGCCGCGTCGGTCGACGGAGGCTACTCGCTGAGCGCGGCTGCGTCGAGCGAGGGTCCGGTCTCAACGGAAAACGAGAGGCTCCGCTCCGCCACTGCCGTCGACGGTGGCCGGTTGAACCCTTGGGTTCAGGTGGGCACCCCCCGGGGTATTTGGGAAGAGGCAGGCACAGCCGCGCGAACGCGACCGCGTCTCCTGATCCCGCTTGGCCCTCAGGGTCGGTGCCCGGCGAATGGTCATCGGTTCAACTTGATGGCCCGCGTGCAGGTGCGGACAGCGCAGAGCAGAGCTCCCGAAAAAGAGCAACAGCACCCTACCCGGCAACCGCGGCGCTGGCCATCGGCGCCCGCGCGCCCGGTCAGTCCCAGCGGTTCTCGGCGATCACCCCGAGGACCCGCTCAGCCGCTGCCACCGCGGCGACGCCGTCCTCGCCGGTGACCGTGGGGCGGTCGCGGCTCACGACGCAGGCGACAAACTCGGCCAGCTCGTCGCGCAGCGGGTTGCCGCTGTCCAGCTGCAGGTTCTCGACCTGCAGGAGCCCGTCGAACACGAACTTCCACAGGTCGCCCATCTGCGCCTTGTCCAGGCTCTCCATGTCGAGCTGCTCGAAGTCCCACCCCGGCGCCTTGCGCACGACCATGCCGGTCGACGCCTGGAAGTCGAGCGACACGTAGCCCTCCTTGGAGAACACGCGCATCTTGCGCAAAGGCTTGAGCGCGACGCGGTTGGCCGTCAGGTGCGCGACCGCGCCGTTCTCGAACTTGATGATCGCAGACGCCATGTCCTCGGCCGGCGTGAAGACCGCGCCGCCGAACGCCTCGACCGAGCGGATCGGCGACTGGACCAGCGCCAGCACGAGGTCGAGGTCGTGGATCATCAGGTCCAGCACCACGCCGATGTCCGTCGACCGGAACGAGAACGGCGCGAGCCGGTGCGACTCGATGTAGCGCGCGGCTTTGCCGATCGTCTCGATGCCGCGCAGCGCGGGGTTGAAGCGCTCGACGTGCCCGACCGCCAGCACGCGGTCGTTGGCCGCAGCGGCGTCGACCAGCGCCTGGCCGTCCTCGACCGAGCGCGCGATCGGCTTCTCGACCAGCACGTCGACCCCGCGCTCCAGAAAGTAGCAGCCGACCTCCCGGTGCAGCCGGGTCGGCACGACCACGCTGACCGCGTCCACCTTGCCTGCGAGCGCGCGGTAGTCGGCGAAGGCCTCGACGCCGTAGGTCTCGGCGGCGAACGCGCGGGCGGACTCGCTGGGATCGGCGACCGCGACCAGCTCGCAGTCCAGGTCCTGCAGGAGCCGCAGGTGGTGCTTGCCGAGGTGGCCGACGCCAACAACGGCGACGCGAGGGCGGGACGGGCTCGGCTCGGTGGGCACAGCTGTGGGTGTAGCGGCTCGGCCGCACAGAGGCCAGCGCGCAGCGCGCGCCCGCTACGCGTCCACCAGGGTGAACTTCAGCTCGGCCTCGGCGACGAGCTTGCCCGCGACCTTGCAGCGCGCCCGGACGTGGCCGACCTGCGGCCGCGCGCGGATGGTCTCGACCTCGATCCGGAGCTGGTCGCCCGGCACCACCGCCCCGCGCAGCTTGACCTTGTCGATGCTCCAGAGGACGGCCAGCTTGCCCGTGTTCTCGAGCTTGCGTAGCAGCAGGACGCCGGCGAGCTGCGCCATCGCCTCGAGCTGCAGCACGCCGGGCATGATCGGCTGCTCCGGCCAGTGGCCCTGGAAGAACGGCTCGTTGATCGTGACGTTCTTGATCGCGACGGCCTTCTGGAACCCGTCGAGCTCGATCACCCGGTCGATCAACAGGAACGGGTAGCGGTGCGGCAGCAGCTTGAGGATGTCCCGGATGTCCAGGCCGGTGTCCGCCGGCGCCTCGCCCTGCTCCTGCTCGCGCTCGCGCTCCTCGAGGATCCGCTGGACCAGCGCCATGTTGAGGCCGTGGCCCGACCGCGTCGCGATGATGTGCGCGTCGAGGTCTACGCCGACGTTGGCGATGTCGCCGATCAGGTCGAGGATCTTGTGGCGCGCGAGCTCGTCCTCCCAGCGCAGCGTGTTCTCCTGCGGGCCGTCGGGGCCGACGACGAGCGTGTTCTGGCTGTTGGCGCCCTTGCCGAGGCCGGCGGCCTGCAGGGCCTCGACCTCGTGCTGGAACACGAACGTGCGCGCCGGCGCGATGTCGCGCGCGAAGTTCTCCGGCGACATCTCGAACGCCACGATCTGCTTGGCCCCCGGCACGTGGTCGCTCTTGCCGTTGCTGACGGCGTGCGCGGGGTAGTCGAGGTGGTACTCGATGGTCAGCTTGCCCGTCCCCGGCAGCGCCACGATGCTCGCCGCGCCGTCGCGCACGTAGATCGGCTGCTTCACCGAGTAGACCGGCCGGGGCGTGCGGGACTCGACGGCTCCGGACGTCCGCAACCCCTCGAAGAACTGGACCGCGCTCCCGTCGAGGCCGGGCACCTCTTCGCCGTCGATCTCGACGACGGCGTTGTCGATGCCCAGCGCGTAGAACGCCGCGAGCAGGTGCTCGCACGTGTAGACCTCGGCGCGACCGTCCTGGATGCAGGTCCGCCGCTGGCGGGCCTTCATGTTGGCGCCGTGGGCGCGCACGACGGGCTGGTGCTCGAGGTCGGTGCGCACGAACGACACTCCGGTGCCGGCGTCCGCAGGCCGCACGGTGATGTGGATCTCCTTGCCCGAGTGCAGCCCGACGCCGGTGTATTCCACCGCCTCCTTGACGGTGCGCTGCATCCGGCTCGGCGGCTCCACCACGTCTTCGTTGTTTGCCACCACCGGCGGTTACTCCTTGTCCCCTGGGCGGCTCTTCGGCGCGCGCTCAGGCGAGTTGCGGTCCGGAACCGGGATCATCAGCTCCTTGATGACGTCCCCGGTGATGTCGACCTCGTCGCCCGCGTACCAGACGCTGAGCCGGTCGTAGGCCTGCACGCGAGCCTGCACCTCCTTTGGCGCGAGGTCTTCGATGGGCTGGGCCGAGGGCACGATGTTCTGCTTCTGCAGGACGAGGCCGATCTTCTTGCGGCGCGCGACGACGCCGATCACATACTCGAGGTCCTCGTAGACCGAGAGGGTGTTGCGCAGGTCGTCGAGCTGCACGCGGTCGGCGAACGCCTTGCGGCGGTAGTCGCGCGTCTGCAGCAGCATCTTGTAGTCGAACTCCTTGTCCGCGCGCTCCTGGGACCCCTCGGCGAGCACCTGGATGGTCCCGCGCAGCTCGTCGGCGCGCTCGTTGAGCGCCTTGAGCTGGGCCTCGACCTGCTTCACCCGCGTCTCCAGCTCGCCGCGCATCTTGATGTAGCGCGGGTACTGCTCCACGGCCTTGATCACGTCGACGACCCCTACGATCGTGCCGCCCGCAGCGCCACGGGTCGGCGCCTGAGACGGCGCGGCGAGCGACAGCAGGAGCGCAGCGAACGTGGCGGAGATGGAGCGGAGGAGAGGTGCGGTCGGCATGTGGGGTGCGGGCTCGCGAGCCACGGCGCCAGACGGTAGCAGCCCGGCCGGATCATGGCCAACGAACGCGCTCAGATCCGGCCGCCGGTGATCGCCTGCCGGAGGTCGGCCAGCAGCTCCCCCACGGGCTCGAGCCCGACGGCGACGCGCATGAGCCCGTCCGGGATGCCGGCTGCGGCCCGCTCTTCGGGCGTCAGCGGCGCGTGCGTCGTGTAGGCGGGCACCGTCGCCAACGTCTCCACGCCGCCCAAGCTCGCCCCCCTGGCGATCACCTGCAGCCGGTCGAGCGCGGCGAGCACCGCGGGGAGCCCGCCGGGCAGCTCGAACGAGAGCACGGCGCCGCCGCCCGACATCTGGCGGTCCACGACCTCGCGGTCGGGGTGGTCGTCGAGCCCGGGGTAGGTCACGGCAGCGAGCACCCCGCCCTGCACCAGCTCTCGCAGCCCCAGCGCCAGCGCCAGGGCGTTGTCCTGCTGCGCCTGGACGCGAAGCGCCAGGGTCGGCCACGAGCGCTGCAGCAGCCAGGCGGCGTCGGGCGCCAGCAGACCGCCCGTACGCCGCCGCCACGCCTCGATCGGACCGAGGAGCTCGTGCCGACCGGCGACGACGCCCGCGAGCACGTCCGAGTGCCCGCCGAAGAACTTCGTCGCGGAGTGCACGACCAGGTCGACGCCCAGCTCCAGCACCCGGTGGATCGGCGGCGGCGAGAAGGTGCCGTCGAACACCGTCCACGCGCCCGCCGCGCGCGCGACGGCGACCACGGCGCCGATGTCCACGACGCGGAGCGTCGGGTTGATCGGGGACTCGAACACCACCAGCTTGGCGGGGCGCGCCAGCTGCGCGCGCAGCGAAGCCAGGTCGAGCGCGGAGAAGCGGTCGACCTCGACCCCGAAGCGAGGCAGGTCCTGGGTCGAGAAGGCGTCGGTGCCGCCATAGATCTCCCGCGCCACGAGGACGCGGTCGCCGGCGTCCAGGTGCGCGGCGAGCGCCCCGCTCATCGCGCCCATGCCCGACGCGAACGAGACCGCGCCGTCCGCCCCTTCCAGCTCGGCGACCATGCCCTCGAAGGCGCGCCCGTTGCGGTGCCCCAGGCGCTGGTAGAAGTCGCCGGAGCGCTCGGCTGCGCCGAGCGCACGCAGCGCCTCGGCGTCCGCCTGCGCGGCGGTGCTGCTGCGGTCCAGGAGCGGAGACAGCGGGCCGAGCGGCGGGCGGTGCGGCTGCGGCGTCCCGTAGAGCGGTTCGGACATACCGGGATCGTGTTTGAACCGCGGTCACCGCGCAACGAAGCTTGGGCGATGCCCGATGCGGTGGCGTGGACCGAGGACCTGCGTGAGGCGCTGTTGGCCGCCGCGCTGCGAGCGTCGCCGCGCGAGTTCGTCGCGGTCCTCGGCGGGTCTTGCGGCGCCGACGCGACCTCGGTGACGGCCTTCATCGAGGTCGACAACATCGCGCGGAGCGACGATCGCTTCGGGGTCGACCCATGGGCCTTCGCTGCCGCCGAGCAGCGGCTGCGTCGGCGCGGCCGCGCCTTCGTGGGCTTTGCGCACAGCCACCCGCGCGGCGCCGCCGCGCC
>CAZTQF010000239.1:0-5115 GCA_964615255.1 uncultured candidatus Brocadiaceae bacterium
GCCGGACGCAATGTCCCTCGGCGGATCGCAATTCGAGCCCGCTGCACCGCTTTGTTTAGGGGAGTTTCTCCCTGCGTCGACCGAGTTTACGATCCGGCTGACGCGGCGGCTGCCCGACGCCCTTCTCGCCCCCCACATGAACAGAACCTCGGCCCTTCTCCTGCTTACGTCGCTGGTCGCCTGCGGCGGTGACGTCGAGGTGCCTTTCGGTCCTCCGCGCAGCGTCGCGCGAGAAAAGCGACCTCTCATCTGGGGAGCCTCGACTCGCAACCGGCTCGGCGTGCGCGAGCTCGCGGCCCCGCGGGATCCGCAGCGGGGCGCGAGCGCGCCGACGATCGAGGCCGCGACGCCGGCGGGCTGGGAGGAGCTGCCGGCGAAGCCGGCGCGGTTCCGCAACGCGGTCTGGCGCGTAGCCGGCGAGCCGGACTCCGACTGCTACCTGACGCTCGGCGTCGGCGGCGGCGCTGCCTTCAACGTGCAGCGGTGGTACGAGCAGTTCGGTCGCGCCGACGCCCCGTCCGTGGGCGAGCTGCCCGAGGTGCCGTTCGCCGGCGCGCGCGGCTACCTCGTCGAGCTCCAGGGCAGCATGAGCGGCAAGTCGGCGTGGGCTGCGATGATCGCGTTCTCGTTCGAGGGCCAGCAGGTCACCTCGCTGAAGTTCACCGGGCCCGACCGCGTCGTGCAGTCCCAGCGCGGGGCGTTCCTGGCGCTCGCGGGCTCCCTGCGGCTCTCGTCAGCTTCGGGCGGGGCCGGGTCTGCGGGCACGTCCGGCGCCGGCGCCGGCGCCGACGTCGAGGTCGACCCCAGCCAGCCCCTGCCGCCGGATCACGTCCCGGTCGGCGACGCCGGGCCCGCTCCGTTCGAGGCCGAGGCGCCCGCGGACTGGAGCGCCAGGGCAGGGTCGCGCCGCGCGCTGCACCACACCTTCGGGGAGCAGAGCGAGCTGTACGTCAGCGAGCTCGGCGGGGACCTCCGGCAGACCCTGGACATCTGGCGGTTCGAGCTCGAGCTTGAGGCGATGAGCGACGCCGAGTTCGAGGCGCTGCCGCGCGCGCTGTTCCTCGGGGACGACGCGGTGCTGATGGACATCTCCGGTGACTGGCGCGGGATGACCGGCCAGCAGATCGCTGACGCCCGCGTGCTGGTCGCCGCGCGCCGCGACGGCGACACCATCACCTTCTGCAAGCTCGTCGGCCCCAGCGTCGAGGTCTCGGCGCAGCGCGACGCGTTCGTCCGCTTCTGCGGCACGGTGAGGCGGCGATGAGCGGCGCGGTCACCACGGACGGAGCCTCGAGCGCACCGGCCGACGGCCTCGCGGCCCGCGGCTTCGCGTGGCTCGTCGGCGTGCTGTCGTCGATGAAGCTCGCGGTCGCGCTGCTGGTCACGCTCGGCCTGTTGACCTGGCTCGGCACGCTGGCGCAGATCGAGGACGGACTCTGGAAGGCCCAGAAGAACTACTTCGAGTCGTGGTTCCTGATCGCGGACCTCGAGCTCAGCTGGTGGGGCCGGCCCGTGCTCCCCGACGAGGACGGCAAGGGGTTCGTGCTGCGCATCCCGCTGCCGGGCGCCTATCCGGTCATGGCCCTGCTGTTCGTCAACCTGATGGTCGGCGGGATGCTGCGAATGAAGTGGCAGATGCGCAACTTCGGCGTGCTGGTCGTGCACGTCGGGATCGCGCTGCTGTTGGTCGCGGGCTTCGTCAAGATGGAGTTCAGCTACGCCGGCGGGCTGGCCCTGTTCGAGGACCCGGGGAAGTCGGCGCGTGACCCCAGCAGGCTCTACGAGGCGTCGACGTTCGTCAGCTTCCACGACTACGAGCTGGCGCTGCTGCGCGACGACGGCGAGCGCGTCGAGGAGCGCGTCGTCGCCGAGTCCGACCTGCTCGCGGCGGCCGACGGCACCGTCACGCTGCGCGCCGACGACTTGCCGTTCACCGTGCAGGTGCACCACTGGATGGAGCGGTGCCAGCCGGTGGCCAAGGGGCCGATGTTCGAGGCCTCGGCGCCGGTCATCGACGACGGCGACGGCGGACCGGGAGTCTTCCTGCGGGAGCTGGAGCCGCTGCCCGAGCGCGGCGCCAACACCGCGGGCGCATACGTCACCGTGGTCTCGAAGGACGGCGAGCAGCTCGACGGGATCGTCTACGGCGCGGAGATGCGCCCCTACCAAAAGCAGCGGTTCCCGTTCACCTTCGAGCTCGACGGCCAGCAGTGGGGCCTCGACCTGCGCCGGGTCGTCTACGACCTGCCGTTCCACGTCCGGCTCAACCGCTTCGTGAAGCGCGACCACCCGGGCACCCTGACCGCAGCCGACTACCGCAGCTTCGTGCAGATCCCCGAGGAGGAGGACCGCGAGGTGCAGATCTACATGAACACCCCGCTCCGCAAGGACGGGTTCGTGATGTACCAGACCAGCTGGGGACCTCAGGTCGGCGGCCGCCCGGACGGCGGGCCGCCTTGGTACTCGGTCTTCGAGATCGCCGAGAACCCCTCGGACAAGTGGCCGGAGTACTCGTGCTGGGTGATCGCGCTCGGCCTGCTGATCCACTTCTCGGTCAAGCTGAACAAGTTCCTGGGGTCCTCGACCCGCCGCACCCTGAGCCAAGGATGAGCGACATGATCCACCGCAACTCGCCAACCCTCAGGAGCGGCTTCCTCGCCGCGCTCACGCTGCTGGTGGCCTGCAGCCGGCCGGCCCCGCGCCTCGAAGGCGAGGTCGAGCGGTCCCAGCCGTGGAGCGAGGAGGTCGTAGCACAGGTCGCCTCGGCGCCTGTTCAGGCCGAAGGCCGGGTCAAGCCGCTGTCGGTGCTCGCGGCGTTCACGCTCTACGACGTGCACGGTCGGCGCGATCTGAAGTACTCTGTGCCGGGCCCCGACGGCGCGCCGACGAAGGTCACCCTCGAGCCCACGGAGTGGCTGCTCGACGTCTGGTGCTTCCCGCGGCAGGCGTCGCGCTACCCGCTGTTCCGCATCGAGCACGTCGGGGTGATGGACGCGCTGGGCTTCGCGAACGACGGCCAGCGGCAGGACTTCGAATACCTGAGCTACGCGCAGGTCTACGGCGTCGTCGGCAAGCTCGAGGAGCTCGCGACCAAGTATGGCCGCATGGAGGCGCGCGACCGGGACGCGGTGCAGGAGCACATCCTCGGCCTGTGGTCGGACTTCCTCAAGTACGACCGGCTGCAGCGGCAGCTGGGCGCCCTGCACTACTCGGTGCCGGTCGAGGAGCCGGAGCTCCAGGAGCTGTTCGGCCGGGAGCGCGTCGACCTCGGCGCCGTGGCGGCGCACGCGGACGGGTTCACTCGGCTGCTGAAGGCGCAGGACCCGGATCTGCGCGGCGCGCCCGCGGGCCTGCTGCAGGTCGCGGAGTTCATCGGCAAGGCGATTGCCAACGACGACGACGGCGTAGGCCTGGTCCCGCCTGTGGACCCGTCGTCGCCGACGTGGCAGACGCTCGGCGCCTCGGTGGAGCAGGTGATCCGCGGCGCGGCGGGCGGCCCCGTGCTCGACGTGCTGACGAGCCTGCAGCGCGCGGCGACGGGGCCCGACATGCAAGAGCGCGAGGCGGCTCTGGTCGCCTATCGGGACGCAGCGGTCGCTGCCGCGACGCCGCTCGCGGCCTACGACAACGACAAGGTCGAGCTCGAGACCTACTACTACCGCGCGGCCTGGCACTACCAGTCGATCCATTGGTTCCTGCTGGCGTTCGTGCTGGCAGCGGTCTGCTGGCTGGTGCCGCGCAGCAAGGTCCTGTGGGCGGCGAGCCTGGGCGTCACCGTGCTGGCGCTCGGGATGCTGAGCTGCGACGTCGTGCTCCGCTGCCTCATCACCGAGCGGCCGCCGATCAAGAACCTGTACGACACGTTCTTGTTCATCGCGGCGGTCGGCGTGCTGCTGGCGGTCGTCGCCGAGCTGGTCCTGCCGCGGCGGATCGCGCTGGCGGCAGCGCCGTTCCTGGGCGCGCTGCTGGTCATGTTCGCCCGCATGTTTGAGGTCGCCGACGGCTCGGACACGATGAACCCGCTCGTCGCGGTGCTCGACAGCAACTTCTGGCTCGCGACGCACGTCACCACGATCAACATCGGCTACGCGGCGGGCCTCGTCGCCGCGCTGCTGGCCAACGTCTGGATCCTGATGCGCGTGCTGCGGATCGCGCACCCCGGCGGGGCTGCGGCCAAGTCGCTGGTCCGGATGACCTACGGCGTGACGTGCTTCGGCCTCGCGTTCGCGGTCGTCGGCACCATCCTCGGCGGCGTCTGGGCCAACGACTCCTGGGGCCGGTTCTGGGGCTGGGACCCCAAGGAGAACGGCGCCTTGATGATCTGCCTGGCGCAGGTCGCGCTGCTGCACGCCCGCTTCAGCGGGCTGGTGCGGGACTTCGGGTTCGTCGTCTGGTCGGCCGTCACCGGCGCTGTCGTGGTGTTCTCGTGGTTCCACGTCAACCTGCTCGGCATCGGGCTGCACAGCTACGGGTTCTCGTCGGGCCTGCGCGACGCGGTCTGGACCAGCTACGCGGTCCAGGCAGGCTTCGTCGCGGTCGGCGCGGTCGACGTGCTGCTGCGCCCCAACCCTGCGCCGCGCAAGGCGCCCGACGCGTCGGCCGTCCCCGTCGGCTAGGGCCGCGCGACGGCGCGCCCGCCCCGGCGGGCCGGGAACTGCGCGCGGCACGCGTCCAGGTGGCGGCGCAGGAGCTCCCGGAGCCGCGCGACCTCCGCGGGTCGTTGCGCCGCGAGGTCTACGGTCTCGCCGACGTCGCGTTCGACGTCATACAGCTCGGCGGCGCCGCGGTCGTAGAACCAGATGAGCTTGAGGTCGCCGTCGCGGACGGCGCTGAACGGCTCGATCCCGGGCCCGGTCACGCCCCAATAGTGCGGGCTGTGGAAGAACAGCGGATGGCATCGCTGCCGGTCGCCGCGAAGCGCTGCGGCGAAGCTGGTGCCGTCGGGGCAGCCGGCGCCGATCCCCGCGAGCTCGCAGAGGGTCGGCATCACGTCCTCGAGCTGGACCGGCAGGCGCTCGACGGCGTCTGGCGCGATCCTGCCGGGCCAACGCACGGCCATCGGCACGCGCACGCCGCCTTCGTAGGCGGAGCCCTTGCCGGCGCGCAGCGGCGCGT
>CAZTQF010000240.1:0-5109 GCA_964615255.1 uncultured candidatus Brocadiaceae bacterium
CCGACGTGGAGCTGGAGCGAGACCGAGACAACGGCGAGTTGTCTGCCGCCGTCCGGGACCTGCGGCTCCGCGACGGCGAAGAGGTCATCGCCGCGCTGGAGTCGCTCGACCTCGCCGCGCCGCGAATCGACGCCGCGCAGGTGCACGTGCGGCAGCTCTTTGTGCAGGGCGTCCGCGCCGTGGTCGTACGCGACCGGGGGATGCTCGCGCCGCCGGGGCTGCGGATCACTGCCGCCCGGGCGGACGACCGGGTCGAGAGAGCCCCTGAACCGCGCGGATCTGACGGACTTCGGCTGCCGTCGCTGGACTTGGGCCGCGTCGCGCTCCGCGTCGACGACCTCACCGTCCGGGACACCATCGCAGCAGACCAGCCGCCGCTCCGGCTGCGCGGGAGCGTCGAGCTGGTCGAGCCCTGGGCCGGCGCGCCGGGCGAGGAGCAGGACGCGCCGATGCGGTGGCAGCTCCGCGCGAGCGTCGATCCCTACGGCGCCGACGTGACCGCCTCAGTCGACGTGGATCCGTTCCAGCTCGCGCCGGAGCTCGACGGCGTCTTCGAGGTCTCGGGGCTCGACACGACCCAGCTGCCGCTCGACGCGGCGGCGGTGCGGGGGGAAGCGACCGCGCTGCGGGTCCGCGCCGCGCTGCACGCCCGGCTCGACCTGCGCCGCCGCGACCCGGCGGTGTTCGACCTGAGCCGCACGTTCGGGGGCGAGCTCGTGCTCGAACAGCTGGCGATCGAAGACGCCGCGACCGGCACGTCCTACGGCGGCGCCGCGGCGATCGACGTGGTGGCGCGGGCGGTCGACCTGAGCACCGGCGACCTCCTGCTGCGCTCCGTCGATGTCGACGAGCCGTTCCTCGCGACGCGTCGCGACCACGAAGGCCTGCACGTCGCCGGCTTCATCGTACAGGCCTCGGCACCCGAGACCGTCGCGCCCGTCGCGCCGTCCGGAGCGAGCGCGCCGCCCGCGCGCGGCGAGGTCGCCGTCGACCGCCTGCGGATCAGCGGGCTCGGCTTCGACCACCGGGACGACACCACGACGCCGCGGACGCACCTCCGCCTCGTCGACACGGACGGCGAGGTCGCGCAGCTCTCGACCGAAGCTTGGCGCGCCGCGCGGCCGCTGTCGTTCTCGGTCGCGGCGCGCGGCGGTGACGTCGAGCTCGATCGGCGCGTCGCGCACCCCTCGGCGCTCAGCGGCCTGCTGCGGTCGGGGACAGCTGCGCTGATGGGCATGCGCGACGAGCACGAGCGCGAGCTGCGTCCGCTCGTCGATCAGCTGACCGTGGACGGCCAGCTGGTGCTCTGGCCGCAGATCGAAGGTCGCGTCCGGGCGCGCGTCGACCGCCTCGAGCTGCCGGCGTTCCGGGGGCTCGCCGCTGGCGCAGGCGTGCAGCTCTCCGACGGCCTCTACGACGCGCGCGCAGAGGTCGACTTCCGCGGCTACGGCGGCGTCGGGATCCGGAGCGACCACGTGTTCACCTGGCTTGCCCTCCACGAGCCTCCCAACGGACCCCTGTCGACCTACCTCCGGCTGCCGGCGCCGCTCCAGACCGTGCTGTTCCTGCTGCGCAACAACGACGACCAGCAGCGCATCCCGCTCAACGTCGAGGTGCCGCGCGGCGAGCAGGGGCGCGCCGCGATCGCCGACGCGCTGATCGAGGGCCTCGCCAAGCTGATCGGGTCCTCCTTCGCCAGCTTCGGCCCGCGCGCCGTCGCCGCCCTGGCAGCCCCCGTGCTCGGCCGCGGCGCCGACGTGCCCGCGGTCACCGAGTCGGTCGCGTTCGCGCCCGGCTCGCCGCTGCCGGCCGCGGCCCCGCTCGCGCCGATCGTCGCGGCGCTCGAGGCGGACCCGAACCTCGTCGTCGTCCTCCACCACTACCTGGGCGGCGAAGACGTCGACCACGCGCGACGGCTGGCCAACCCGCCGACCGAGGTCGTGCAGCAGACGGTGAGCGAGCTCTCGCGGCGGCGCGCGGAGCTCGAGGCCGCGCGCGCGCCGATCGCGCAGGACGTCGCCGCGCTCTACGCCGCAGGCAAGGTCCAGGAGGCGGTGCAGCGCCAAGAGGAGCTCGACCGCGTCGAGACCCGCCTGGGCGCGCTCCTGGACGCGCTCGGGGGTGCTTTGGAGCAGCTGGACGCGGACGACACCCGCGCCGCCGCCCGCCGCACGCGCGAGGCGGCCGGCGCGCTGGCCGAGGCGCGGCTCGACGCGGTGGCGGCAGCTTTACGCAAGCAGATGCCCGGACTTGACTTGGCGCGAATCGACCGTCGGGCGGGCAGGCGTCTCCCTTCCGCCGGGGTCGACGGCGGCGGCCGGGTCGTCGCGACGCTGCGGCGGCGAACGGCCCAAGCCATGGGCGCGAGCCGTCCGCGGCCGCAGCTGCGCCGATGAAGTGAGCGCACCCTGTGGTCGATCCTGCCCGGATGCCGTTCAATAGGGTGAACCGGAGGTCACGCGGCCTCCCGAACCCTACGTGCCATGAACCGAAGCACCCTCCGCACCGCATCGCTGGTGCTGGCCCTCGCCGGGGCCGCATCGCTGGCCACCGCCCAGACCTCGGCCCGCAACCCGCAGCGCCCTGACCGCCGCGTCGAGGACGTCCGGCCCAAGAAGGACGTGCTCCGGGACGCCTCCAAGATCGACGCCCTGCTGGAGCGCGGTCTGCGGCGACTCCGCGTCGAGGCCCAGCCCGTCGTGGACGACCCGACCTTCGTGCGCCGCGCCTACCTGAACATCCTGGGCCGCATCCCGACCCTCAAGGAGACCGAGACGTTCCTAGCGGACCAGAACCCCGAGAAGCGCCAGGTGCTGCTGGACCTGCTGCTCGACAGCCCCGGACGGACGAGCCACTTCAGCAACTTCTGGTTCGATCTGCTGCGCGTGAAGTCGCGGCACCGGCAGCTGAGCGGTGAGCCCTTCGCCCACTTCGTCCGCAAGGCGGTGCAGCAAGACCTGCCCTACGACGAGTTCGTGCGCGCCATGGTGACGGCTCAAGGCCCCGCGCACGGCCGCGACAACGGCGCGACCGGCCACCTGATGCGCGACACGGGCATGCCGCATGACTCGATGGCCAACACGGTCCGGCTGTTCCTCGGCACGCGGCTCGAGTGCGCGCAGTGCCACAACCACCCGTTCGACCACTGGACCCAGAAGCAGTTCTTCGGCATGGCCGCCTTCTTCGGCGGCATCAACTACCGGGACCCCGCGGCCATGGCGAACTACCGCGGGTTCCGCCAGAAGCTCGCCGACGAGGACCAGCGCACCCGCGCCGCGGCGCTCCGGCTCGTGCGCCGCGTCACGCAGGGTCTGCACGGCAGCGGCAGCGGCCTCGAGAAGCTGCCCAAGGACTATCAGTACGACGACGCGCAGCCGATGAGCACGGTCAAGGCCGACACGATCTTCGGCGCCAACGTCAAGCTCCGCTACCCGTCGAAGACGGCGTCGCGCTCGCAGAGCAAGCGCGCCAAGGCGCGACGCCGCCAGGCGACGCTGCCCGAGGCGAACGCGCGCGACGCGCTCGCCGACTGGATGACCGACAAGAAGAACCCGATGTTCGCGAAGACCATCGCGAACCGCATGTGGGCCCGGACGTTCGGCCGCGGGCTCGTCGAGCCCGTCGACGACTGGAAGAAGAAGACCAAGGCCGTGCACCCCGAGCTGCTCAAGGAGCTCGAGAAGATCCTGGTCAAGGTCGACTTCGACCTGCGGCAGTTCGAGCGCGTGCTCGTCCACACGCAGCTGTTCCAGCGCGCCGTCGAACCCGCAGACCCGCAGCCAGGCGAGGCCCCGGCCTTCGCCGGGCCGATCCTGCACCGGATGAGCGCGCAGCAGGTCTGGGACTCGCTGCTGGCGCTGGTGTTCGACGACCTGGACGAGCGCCTGCGCGACCCCGACGCCCGCGCGGCGTCGGTCTACGCCTACCACGACCAGATCAAGGACGCCGGCGCCGACGAGATCCTCGCGATGGTCAAGGGCGGCGGCCGCGGAATGATGCAGGCGATGGCGCGCCAGGACCGCGCCGAAGAGCGCGCCGCCACCCGGCGCGACCAGCAGGCCCGCAAGCGCGCGCGGCCGCTGCTGCGTGAGCTCGAGGAGGCCCGCCGCGACGGCGACCTGCGCAAGGTCGCCGAGGTTCGCAAGCGCCTCGAGCAGATGGGCGTCAACCTCGGCTCACGGGCAGCGAAGGGCGCCGAGAAGGACCTGCTGCGCGCCAGCGACCTGGAGCAGCCCGCCCGCCTCGGCCACGTGCTCCGCCAGTTCGGCCAGTCCGACCGCGAGACCATCGACGCCAGCACCGACGTGGCGACCGTGCCCCAGGTCCTGACGCTGATGAACGGCTTCCTGGACCAGCGCGTGCTGAACGGCGATTCGGCGCTGCGGCGTGACCTGCAGCTGGCTGCAGACGGCGCGCGCCGCGTGCGCGTGGCCTACCTGACCATGCTCAACCGCGAGCCGAGCGAAGCCGAGCTGGACCGCTGGCGCAGGCTCATCGCCGTGAACGGCCGCAAGGCCATCGAGGACCTCGTCTGGGTGCTGTGCAACAGCAACGAGTTCCGCTTCGTCCGCTGATCCCCCGCAGTCCGCACCAAAGAGACAAGCCATGTCGCTTCGCAACACGATCCGCGGCGTCGACCTCGACACCCGCCGCACCTTCCTCTCGGGCATGGCCCGCTCGATGTTCGGCGTGGGCGCGGGCGCGGTCTTCGGCCCGTCGCTGCTCGCGCAGACCCTGAACCAGGACCCCAAGCGCACCCAGGCGCAGGGCGCTGCGCCGATCGTGCTCGGCAACGCCTCGGCCAAGCACGTGATCTACCTGTTCATGTCGGGCGGCATGAGCCACATCGACACGCTCGACCCCAAGCCCGGCCAGAAGACGCACGGCCCCAAGGAGGCCGTCGACACCAACGTCGACGGCATCCAGCTCGGCGGCTACCTGCCCAAGGTCGCCCAGCACATGGACAAGTGCTGCATCATCAGCTCGATGACGAGCACCCAGGGCGCGCACGAGCAGGCGCAGTACCTGATGCGCACCAGCTATGAGCTGCGCGGCACGATCCAGAACCCGAGCACGGGCGCGTGGTGCCAGCGCATGGCGGGCCGCCAC
>CAZTQF010000241.1:0-5094 GCA_964615255.1 uncultured candidatus Brocadiaceae bacterium
TGGCAGAGTGGCCGAATGCACCGCCTTGCTAAGGCGACGTACCGGTTTCCCGGTACCGGGGGTTCGAATCCCCCCCTCTCCGCCAGCTTTTCCCCTGCGCGACGCGCGGAGGAGACGGCTGCACCCAGCGGCGCTGCCCGACGCGTCATGACCCGCGCCACGACGAAGACCCTGATCCTCGTGCTTGCGGCGGCGACAGCGGCTTGTCGAGCGCCCGGTCCCGCGCTGGTGCTCCGAAACCCCGGCGGACACGAGGTCTTCCTGGACGGCAGACGCGTGCTGCGCGCCCGCACGCCCGACGACGACGAGGCGCCGCGCGGCGGGCCTCAGGGGCTCGAAGCCCCCCGGGAGGAAGCGGCCGAAGCGCCACCGACGCACGTCGAGCTGCCGTTTCGCTACTACGGCGCCAGCCGCTGGGACGTGCTGCCCAACGTCGTCGAGGACAACGGGGTGCCGGTCTTCGACGCGCGACCGCGCAGCGAAGCCGTCGAGCTGCCCGCGCCCGTGAGCCCCTGGCTGTTCCCGCTGGACCTGCCGATCGAAGCGGTCGATCGGCTGCTGTTCGGCCGCCGCGACGTCGACGTGATCGTCACGGCCCGGGCCCGCGCGCAAGCGCAGGGCCCGATCCAGCCCGGAGAGTTCGAGCAGCTGAGCGCCCGGGCGCGCGCCGCGCGCGGCGTCCGATGAGCTTCGATCCGGCGCTCCCGCCGGCCGGCGCGCGCGCGCTGGTCCACGGGCTCGGCCGGTTCGGCGGCGGCCTCGAGGCCGCGCGCCACCTGCGGCGACGCGGGTGCGAGGTGCGCGTCGTCGACCGCAGCGACGCCCCCGACTTGCGCGAGGTCGCGGCGACCTTCGGAGACCCCGGCGTCGACTGGCGGCTCGGTCGCGAGGACGCGGACGCGCTGCTCGACGTCGACCTCGTCGTCACGAGCCCCGCGGTGCCCGACCACAGCCCGCTCCTGCAACAAGCGCGTCGGCGCGGGCTGCCGACGACGCAGGAGTGCGAGCTGTTCTTGGCCGCTTACCCCGGCCGCGTCGTCGGGGTCACCGGCACCAACGGCAAGTCTTCGACCGCCACCCTGCTCCACCGCGCGCTCGCGGCCGCCGGCGTCGACGCGCTGCTCGGCGGCAACATCGGCCACAGCCTGCTCGCCGACGAGGCCGCGTGGAGGACGGATCAGGTAGCCGTGCTCGAGATGTCCAGCTTCCAGCTGGAGCGCCTCGCGCCGCAGCGGCGGGTCCACGGCGCCGTGCTCACGCGCATCGGCAGCGACCACCTCGATCGGCACGGGACGCTGGCCCGCTACCACGCCGCCAAAGCGAAGCTGGCGCAGGCTGCAGCGGACTTCGTCGTGCACGCGGCCGACGACCCGATCGCCAGCGCCTTCGCGTCGCCAGCGGCCCGCCGCGGCTACTTCGGCCTCGAGGAGCCGGGGCCGGGCGGCGCCGGCCTGCGCGGCGGCTACGTGACGGTTCGCCCCGATCGCGCGCCCGGCCGGCCGCTGGTGCACGGGGACGCGCTGCGGCTGCTCGGGAGATTCCAGCTGGAGAACGTCGCGGCGGCCGCGCTGGCGGCCGCGTGGCTCGGCGCGCCGGCCCACGCGACGGGCCTCGCGTTCGCGACCGCAGCGCCGCTCCCCTACCGGCTGCAGCTGCTGCACACCGTCGGCGGCGTGCACGTCTTCGACAACAGCGTCTCGACCGAGGTCGAGTCGACCCGGCAGGCCCTGCGGGCGCTCGGCGAGCGCGGCCGACCGGTGCACTGGCTCGGCGGCGGCAAGAGCAAGGACGGCGACTACGGCGCGGTCGCGCGCGCGGTCGTGGAGCACGCCGCCTCGGCGCACGCCTTCGGCGCCGCCGCGGCGCCGCTGCGGGCCGCCGTCGACGACGCTGTGCCGATTACGACGCACGAGCGCCTCGACGACGCGCTCGCGGCAGCGATGGCGCGCGCGCGGCCCGGAGACGCTGTCCTGTTCAGCCCGGCGTTCGCTTCGTTCGACCAGTACCCCAACTTCCGGGCGCGGGCGCGGGAGTTCCACGAGCTCGTGCGGCAACGGCGTGCGGCTGACGGCGCTCGCGGCTAGATTCAGCAGCCGTGAGTGAACACGCGCAGTACTGCATGGCTTGCCAGAAGGCGATCGCGACCATCGTGGTGATGGACCTCACCGAGGGTTCGGTGAGCGGCAGCCAGCACGTCTGCGCGGAGTGCGCCGAGCAGCTCGGCGTCACGCCGCCCAAGCAGCCCAAGTTCTCGACCGAGATGCTCGAGGACCTCCTCGGGGGCCTGCAGCCGACGAGCGCGCCGGAGCCGCACGCCGAGCCCGCGCCGACCCTCGCGTGCTGCCCCGGGTGCGGCCTAGCGCGGGACGACTTCCGGCAGAAGGGCAGGCTCGGCTGCCCGCGCTGCTACGAGGCCTTCCGCGGCGAGCTGCTGCCGCTGCTGCAGCGCATCCACGAGGCCCAGGCGCACACCGGCCGGCTCCCGAGCACGTCGGTGCCCGACGACCCCGAGGCCGCCGTGGAGCGCGACGAGGCGGGGCTCAGCGACCTTCGTCAGCGGCTCGAGGACGCCGTGCGCGGCGAACGCTACGAAGAGGCGGCCCAGCTGCGCGACGACCTGCGCCGCGCCGAGCGGAGCGACGAGCGCTGATGGGCGCGCCGCGCGACGACCGCGACCGCGCCCGGAGCGGCGGCCCCGGAGACTTCCGGCCGGGGGCGTGGCTGCAGGGCACGGGACCTGCGAGCGAGATCGCGATCTGCACCCGCGCGCGGCTCGCGCGCAACCTGCAGGGCTTCGCGTTCTCGCCGTCGCTCGAGGACGAGGAGTCCGAGCGGCTCTACCACTACATCGTCGACCGGCTGCAGCTGCCGGGCCTGCCCGAGCAGCTCAACGTCGTCGACCTGGACCCGGTCGACGACCTCGAGCGCGCCATGCTGGTCGAACGCCACCTGATCAGCCGCGAGCTCGCCTCGAACGGCCGCCACACCGGCGTCGCCGTCGACTACGAGGAGAGCGTCGCGGTCATGATCAACGAGGAGGACCACCTGCGCGCCCAGGTGTTCTGCTCCGGCCTGCAGCCCGACGAGGTGTGGCGCCGCATCGAGCGGCTCGACGACGCGCTGATGCAGCGGCTGCCGATGGCGTGGTCGGAGGAGTTCGGCTTCTTGACCTCGTGCCCGACCAACACGGGCACCGGGCTGCGCCTGTCGGTGATGCTGCACCTGCCCGGCCTCGTCTGGTCCGAGGAGATCGACAAGGCCACCAACACAGCGCAGAAGATCAACCTCGCCGTGCGCGGCCTCTACGGCGAGGGCAGCCGCGCGCTCGGTGACTTCTACCAGGTCTCCAATCAGGTGACGCTCGGACGGGACGAGCAGCGCATCCGCGAGGACGTGTTCATGGCCGTCACCAAGATCGTCGAGTGGGAGCAGGAGGTCCGCGACGCGCTGCTGCGCGGCTCGGCGCGCATCAAGACCCTCGACCGGGTCCACCGCGCGCTGGGCACCCTGGAACGGGCGCAGATCCTGACCAGCGAGGAGGCGCTCGGGAGCCTCTCGGCCCTGCGGTTCGGGATCCACACCGAGCTGCTGGACGGGTTCGATCCGCTCGACGTCAACCGCGCGCTGCTGCTGTCGCAGCCGGCCCACCTGCAGCGCTACACGCGCGAGACGCTGGCGCCCGAAGAGCGGGATCAGCGCCGCGCGCAGCTGCTCCGCGACCTGCTGGGCTGCGCGCCGTAGTAGCGCCCGAACTGAGACGCGGGCGCGCCCCGACCGGCGCGCGCTGTCCAAGTTGACCACAAGGACCGCGGGCCGCCGCCGCGGAGGAAATTCCCCCAACGTCCGTTGCGAACCTGGATCTCCAAGTGGAGTAAATCCTATACCGCTGGCATCCGATCTAAGGACTGGTACAGCAGGGGCTCAACGAGGGTTACAGCATGTTCGATCGCTTCACCGACCGCGCCAAGAAGGTCATGAGCTTCGCCCGCCAGGAGGCGATGAAGTTCAACCACGAGTACATCGGGACCGAGCACATCTTGCTCGGCCTCGTCCAGGAAGGGAGCGGGGTCGCCGCGAACGTGTTGAAGAACATGTCGATCGACCTCGAGAAGATCCGTCACGAGGTCGAGAAGATCGTCAAGACGGGCCCCTCGATGGTGACGATGGGCCAGCTGCCGTTCACGCCCCGCGCGAAGAAGGTGCTCGAGCTCTCGCTCGAGGAGGCCTCGCAGCTGAGCCACAACTACATCGGGACCGAGCACCTGCTGCTCGGCCTGATCCGCGAGAACGAGGGCATCGCCGCGCAGGTCCTGATGAACCTCGGCGTCAAGCTCGACGAGGTGCGTGAAGAGGTCCTCGAGTTCCTCGGCGCTTCGGAGAGCGGGGACGACGACGGCGAGGCCGCCGAGCAGAGCGGCGGCGGCGGCGGCAGCGCGACCGCATCGTCGGGCAACGGCAAGTCCAAGACCCCCGCGCTCGACTCGTTCGGCCGCGACCTGACCGAGCACGCGCGTGACGCCAAGCTCGACCCGGTCATCGGCCGGGACCAGGAGATCGAGCGGGTCATCCAGATCCTCTCCCGCCGCACCAAGAACAACCCGGTGCTGCTCGGGGAAGCGGGCGTCGGCAAGACCGCCATCGTCGAAGGCCTCGCGCAGCACATCGTCAAGGGCACCGTGCCTGAGATCCTGCGCCGCAAGCGCCTCGTGGTCCTCGACCTCGCGATGATGGTCGCGGGCACCAAGTACCGCGGCCAGTTCGAGGAGCGCATCAAGGCCGTGATGACCGAGGTGCGTCGGGCCAAGGACGTGGTGCTGTTCATCGACGAGCTGCACACGCTGGTCGGCGCCGGCGGCGCCGAGGGCGCGATCGACGCCAGCAACGTGCTCAAGCCGGCGCTGTCGCGCGGCGAGGTGCAGTGCATCGGCGCCACCACGCTCGACGAGTACCGCAAGTACATCGAGAAGGACGCCGCGCTCGAGCGCCGCTTCCAGACCGTCAACGTCGAGCCGCCGAGCCCCGAGCAGGCGGTCCAGATCCTCAAGGGCATCCGCGACAAGTACGATGCCCACCCCCCCGTCGTCTACACCGACG
>CAZTQF010000242.1:0-5082 GCA_964615255.1 uncultured candidatus Brocadiaceae bacterium
GGCCTCGCCGTTCGACCTCAACAACCAGACGGTCTCGTTCATCAACGCGGGCACCGGCTACATCGCGATCCCGCAGCCGTGCACGCCTGCGCTGAACGAGTCGTACGGCCAGGGCTGCTACGACATCTCGGACTCCTACTACGAGGAGCTGAGCCAGACGGCGATGGACCTCGACGGCAAGATCATCACCGGCATCAGCCTCGGCGGCGCGCCGGGCACGCAGGCGCTGGTCACCACCAGCAACGGCGCTGGCGGCATCGCGCCTGGCCCGAACGCGACGATCATGCCGCTCGGTGACGACGACTTCCAAGACTCGGCCATCGTCGGCGGCACGCTCGGCGTGTGGGTCGGCTCCAACGGCAACATCGCGCTCGGCGGCGCCAACAGCGCGGGCTTCGTCCCGTCGGTGAGCACCATGCTGAACGACGCCTTCCCGGGCCTCTACACCTGGACCGACCTGCACTCCGCCAGCGGCGGCGGCAGCGGCGACATCTACTACGAGGAGAACGGCTCGGTCGCGACCGTGACCTACCTCGGCGTCGCCGGGTGGAACACGGGCGCTCCGAACACGATGCAGTACATCTGGGACACGGTCACGGGTGACTACTCGATCGAGTTCGAGAACCTCAACACCACCAACCCCGAGGTTTGGCTGGTCGGCGCGACGCCGGGCGGCGCCTCGGTCGACGACGGCGGCACCGACATCAGCGCGATGAACTCGGTCGTCGTCTCGGGCGTCAACGTCGACGCGGTGACGCTCGACGCGTCGGGCGCGCCGATCTCGACCTCGACGTCGGGCGCGACGATCACCTACACGGTGAACAACGCCCAGGACGCCGGCGGCGGCATCAGCCTCGGCCTGCTGGCTCTCAGCCTGACCCAGACGAACCCGGGCATCTCGCTCGCCGCGCTGGGCGCGCCGGGCTGTGACGCCTACATCGGCAGCCTCGACGTGGTGCTGAGCGTCTCGGGTGCGGGTTCGACGATCTCGACCACGTTCCCGCTGCCGGCTGGCGTCCCCTCGGGCACCAACCTCTACGCGCAGTGCTTCAACCTGGTCCAGCCGAACGCGCTGCCGAACGGCCAGAACGCGCTCGGCATGATCACCACGAACGGCACCCGGAGCTTCATCTCGAGCTTCTGATCGCCCGGCCGCCGGCCGCCGCGCTTGTCGCGGCGCCGGACGCGCACCAAGATGAGCGGCCATGCAGCACGCCTGCCTGGCCGCTCTTCTTTTTTGCCTCGTCTCCTGCGCCGGCCCCGGGGCGCGTTCGCCTCGCCGCCCGCCGAACATCGTGTTCGTGATGGCGGACGACATGGGCTACGGCGACGTGCACGCGCTCAACCGCGCCAGCACCATCCCGACCCCCAACCTCGACCAGCTCGCGGCGGCGGGCTGCACGTTCACCGACGCGCACACGCCGTCGTCGGTCTGCACGCCGACGCGCTACGGCGTGCTCACGGGTCGCTACTGCTGGCGCGGCCGGCTGAAGCGCGGGGTGATCAACGGCTACGGAGGTCCGGTCATTGAGCGTGGCCGCCAGACGGTCGCCGACCTGCTGCGCAGTGCGGGCTACCACACGACCGTCGTCGGCAAGTGGCACCTGGGCCTGGAGTGGCCCAAGGGGGACGACGGCGGGATCCGCTTCGAGCAGCCGGTCGGTAGTCCGCCGAACGACTACGGCTTTGACCACAGCTACATCATCCCGGCGTCGCTGGACTTCCCGCCCTACGTCTACGTCGAGGACGGCGCGGTGACGGCGACGCGCGTAGTCGATCAGGCCGCGCAGCGGTTCCCGGCGTTTCTGCGCAAGGGGCCGCGGGCCGAGGACCTGGTGATGGAGGAGGTGCTGGGGCACCTCGTGGACCACGCCTGCGGGGTCGTGCGGGAGCGCGCCCGAGCGGACGCTCCGTTCTTCCTCTACCTGCCGCTGCCTGCGCCGCACAAGCCGGTGCTGCCGCACCCCGACTTCCGCGGGCGCACCGGGCTCGGGGACTACGGCGACTTCGTCGCGCAGGTCGACGACGCGGTCGGAGAGCTGCTGCGAACGCTCGACGAGGCGGGCGTCGCCGACGACACCCTGCTGGTCTACACGTCGGACAACGGCTCGTTCATGTACCGCTTCGACGACCCCGAGAAGGTCGATCACCTCGAGGACCCGCGCGTGCAGGGCTACCGGTCCGAACACCACCGCGCCAACGGGCCGCTGCGCGGCACGAAGGCCGACATCTGGGAAGCGGGTCACCGCGTCCCGTTCTTCGTCCGGTGGCCGGGCCGAGTCCCCGCTGGTTCGCGGGTCGAGCAGGCGATCTGTCTCACCGACTTCTTTGACACGTGCGCCGACGTGGTCCAACGCCCGCTGCCAAACGACGCGGCGGAGGACAGCTTCAGCTTCTTGCCGGCCGCGCTCGGCGCGCGTGGTAGGGCGGTTGCCGCGCGGCCGCCCATCGTTCATCACTCGGTCGCGGGGATGTTCGCGCTGCGCAAGGGCCGCTGGAAGCTCGTCGCCGGCAACGGCTCCGGCGGCCGCCAGCAGCCCAAGGGCAAGCCGTTCGGCGAGCCGTTCCAGCTCTTCGACCTGGAGCGAGACCTCGGCGAGGAGCGCGACGTCGCCGCCGAACACCCCGGCGTCGTCGCCGCGCTCCGGGCCGAGCTCGAGGGGCTGCGGGCCGCAGGTCGCAGCCGTCCTGCGGCCGTCCGCTAGCGACCGCGGAGGCGGCGCGCTTCGTCGAGGACCCGGTCCCACTGGAACGCGGGTCCAGGGTCCTGCTTGTTGGTCTGCACGTGGAAGTGCCCGACGACGCCGTCGAACGCGCGCAGGTCCTCGCGGTCGAGGGCGCGGTTGACGACCGCCCCGTCTGCTCTGCGCGGCGCCTGCAGGCGGATCCGCGGCAGCGCTTGGTTGAGACCGGCGATCAGCCGCGCCAGCGCCGCGTACTGCTCCGGCGTGAAGTCGAACTGGTGGTAGACGCCGCCCTGGACCTCGCCGCTGACGAACTCCGGTCGGTCCGGGCGCGGCACGAAGCCCGGCGTCCGTACGCCGGTCTCATTCATCCACGCCGGGAACTTCATCCGCCAGCCGTCCTCGTCGCGCTCGTACCACCGGCGCATGTCGGCGTTCAGCGGGCTCCGCCACGCGCCAGGGTGCGCGATCTCGACCCCGATCGCCGCGTCGTTGGCGACGGTCGCGTGCCAGGCTCGCTCCTTGAGGTCGAGCGTCTGGTAGATGGTGCCGTCGACGTCGAGCATGAAGTGAACCGACAGCTTGCGCAGGTCCTGCAGCACCTTGAAGCACTGCCGCGACGTGCCGCAGACGTCGTAGTGGACCACGAACTGGTGCACGACCTCGCCCAGCGCCTCGAGCGTCTGGGGGTCGCCGGGTCGCACGCCGTAGCGCTGCTCGCCGTCGAGCCCTTCGCTGCGGTCGAAGTGCTTGCCGAGGCGGTACGCGCTGTAGCCGCCCGGCTCGTCCCAGGTGACCACCCGCGTCCCGATCGACACCCGCCGTCCGGCGACCACGATGCAGTCGGTCGCGGACGCCGGCGCGTCCACGACGCGGTCGCCGCGCAGCGTCGCGTCCGGTGGGGCGCAGCAGCCGGCGGCGGCCAAGAGCGCGAGTATGGCGAGTTTTTGCATGTTCATCGCTGGTCGAGCGCGGGGCGCGCGCGGTGCCACTCGGTGTCGCGCTGCCAGGCCTCGGCGACGCGGCAGAGCGCGCCCTCGCCGTCGAGCTGGCCGGTGAGCGCGATCAGGTTCGGCCGGCCGCCGTCGCGGTCGCGCTGGCTGCGGCCGATCGGCAGCACCAGGGTGGGGTGGCCGCTCAGGTTGGTCGCGGTCAGCGTCGGCCCGCCGTGCGTCGGCGAGACCAGCACGTCCACGTCGCGCAGCGCGGCGTGCATGTCGGTGAGCAGTTTCGCGCGGAGCCGGCTCGCCTGGAGGTACTCGACCGCCGGGATGGTCCGGGCGCTGCGGAAGCTGTTCGGCCAGTCGCCGGCGCGCTGGCCGGGGAGCTGGTCGTCCGCGCCGCTGCGCGTCAGCTCGTCGAAGGCCGCCGCGGCTTCGGCGTGCAGCATCAGCAGCATCGCGCCGTAGTCGGCGTCGGGCAGCGTGACCTCGACGGGCTCGCCGCAGCGCTGCTCGATCCAGGAGAGGAACGCGCGGTCGTCTTCGCTGCGCGGCCAGCCGCGGAGCTGCAGGACGCCGACGCGCAGGCCCTCGAGCGAGCCCCCTGGCTCCCAGTCGAACGACGTGTCGCGCGCGGCCGGGTCCTTGCCGTCGGCGCCGCGCATCGCGTCGAAGACGAGCGCAGCGCACGTCGCGCTGCGCGCGATGGGGCCGGCTTTGTCCATGGTCCAGGACAACGGCATCGCCCCGAAGCGGCTGACGGCGCCGAACGTCGGCCGCAGCCCGCCGACGCCGCAGCGCCGACACGGGGAGACGATCGAGCCGAGCGTCTCGGTCCCGATCGCGAACGGCAGCAGCCCCGCGGCGACCGCGCTCGCAGAGCCCGCGGACGAGCCGCTGCTGCCCTGCTCGACGTTGTAGGGGTTGCGGGTCCGCCCCTTGTGCCACAGGTCGCCCATCGCCAGGGCGCCGAGGGACAGCTTCGCGCACAGCACGGCGCCCGCGGCGTGGAGGCGATCGAGGCAGGTGGCGCGCACCTCCCAGCGCTGCTCCGCGTAGGGGGCGGCGCCGAACGTCGTCGGAGCGCCGGGCCACGCGAACAGGTCCTTCGCGCCGTACGGGATCCCGTGCAGCGGGCCGCGGTCCTCGCCGGCCGCCAGCTCGGCGTCGAGCTCGTCGGCGCGCGCGAGCGCCTGCTCGTCGAGGCGGGTGACGACGCAGAGCAGCTCGGGGTCGTATGCCTTCAACCGCGCGAGGGCGAGCTCGGTGAGGCGGCGGCAGGTGACCTTGCCCTGCCGGAGCAGGCTCGCGAGCTCGAGCACGGTGGCGAACGCGAGCCCCTCATCGTCGGCGGGCATCGCCACGTCGTCGGGGATCGCGACCTCGCGCGTCGGCGTAGGCGTCGGCTTCGAGGCGGACGCGGGGTAGGGATCGAACGCGGTGCAGGGCGGCATCTC
>CAZTQF010000243.1:0-5064 GCA_964615255.1 uncultured candidatus Brocadiaceae bacterium
TGTCCGCCATGCGCCGGGCACCGCACGATGGGCAGAACCCGCGCCCCTTGCACGAAAACGCCACCACGTCGTCTTTGCCGCACGCCCGGCACCACACGCGGGCGAACCCATGCGCGAGCACGCCGCAGCGGAGGAACGCGTAGATTTCCCGAGCGCAGAACCGTGGCGGGGGTCGTTCGCCTGCCTCGAGCCGCTCACGTAGCGTCGACCACGAGGCCGACACGACCTGATACAGCGCAGACTCCTCGGGTTGCCTGCGGCGCCACTCTCCGCCACCTCTCCCCACCACGAATCAGGTGCCCAGAAATCGCTACCGGGGGCAGGCATATCGCGGATTCACCGACTGCCGCGCGGGGCATCGGAGTGGTAGGCCCTGCAGGACTCGAACCTGCAACCAAGCGGGTATGAGCCGCCGGCTCTAACCAATTGAGCTAAGGGCCCTCTCGCAAGAGAGGTATACCATGCTGCGCGCGGACGCCATGACCAAGCTCGACCACCAAGACCTCGTCGCGCGCATGTGCGCGCTGCAGCGCGAGCTGCGCGGGGTCCTGCGCGAACACATGGCCTCGCAAGGCGTCGAGCACCTGTCCCGCACGGTGCGCGACGACAAGGGCGACACGATCTTCGGGATCGACGTGGAGGTCGAAGAGCGCCTGCTGCGCCGCTGCGAGGAGTGGGGCGAGGAGCAGCACTTCACGCTGGTCGGCGAGGGGCTGGCCGAGGGGGGCGTCGAGTTCGGGCGGTCCGGGCGCGGGGGGCCGCCGTTCCGCCTGCTGGTGGACCCGATCGACGGGACCCGCGGGCTGATGTTCGACAAGCGCAGCGCGTGGTGCCTGATGGGCGCAGCGCCTGACCGCGGCCCCGACACCCAGCTGCAGGACATCGAGGTCGCCGTGATGACCGAGCTGCCGACGACCCGACAGAACATCAGCGACGTGCTCTGGGCGTCCCGCGGCGAAGCGACCGGCGGCGCGCGTGACGACCTGGTGCGCGAGACCTCGACCGCGCTCGGCGTCGCGCCGAGCGGCGCGCGGGACCTACGGCACGGCTTCGCGTCGGTCAGCAACTACTTCGCCGGCGGCAAGGCGCTGATCGCCGAGCTCGACGACGCGATCGCGACGCGCGCCATGGGCGGCTGGAACCCGGACAAGGCCGAGGTCTACTCGGACCAGTACATCTGCTCCGGCGGCCAGCTGGCCGAGGTCGCGCTCGGCCGGGACCGCTTCGTGCTCGACGTGCGGCCGCTGGTCTACACAAAGCTCGGCGTCGCCTCGTCGCTCGCGTGCCGGCCCTACGACCTCGCGGCGTCCCTCGTCGCGACGCAGGCAGGCTGTGTGCTCTGCGACCCCTTCGGAGCGCCGCTGCGCGCGCCGCTCGACGTCACGACCAACGTCGCGTTCGCCTGCTACGCCAACCGCGCGATCGCCGACCTGTTGGTCCCGATCGTGCGCGAAGAGGTCACGCGCCTGTTGGGCTGACGCCGCGCCGCCACCCGTCGACCTGCACGACGCGGTCCTCCTCGGCGATCCAGGCCGAGAGCTTGCCGCCGTAGACGCAGCCGCTGTCGAGGCCGACGCAGTGCGGACGAACGACCAGGCCGCGGCGCGCCCAGTGCCCGAACACGACCCGCTTGCGGCCGGTGTAGAAGTCGTCCCACGGGCGGTACGGTGGACCCGGCGGGGGCCAGTCCCGCGGCGGCTGGTGGCCGTCGACGTCGCAGTAGCGCACGCTCACGGCGTAGCGCACGTCGGCGGCGGTGAGCGCGCCGAGGCGGGCTTCGTCCCACGACGGGTGCAGGCCGGCGTGCACCGCGATCACGTCGTCGAAGAGGCGCACGACCGGCTGCGCGCGCAGCCAGTCGGCGTGGCGCGGCGCTGCCCGCTGCCGCTCGAGCCAGTGGAGGTCATGGTTGCCGAGGACCGGCTGCGCGCCGAGCTGCATCAGCAGGTCGAGCACGCCCGCCGAGTCCGGGCCCTTGTTGACGAGGTCGCCTACCGGCACCAGCTGGTCGCTGCCCGGCGCGTAGCCGACCGCCTCCAGCAGCCGCTCGAGCTCCGCGCGGCAGCCCTGAATATCTCCGACGAAGATCCTTCGCATGTTGCGCGTCCGAGAGGCATTGTTCCGTCCGGCGGTCCGCAGGCAACGTTCCCGTGACCGTCGCCGCGTCCATGACCCGCCTCGTCCGCGCCGCAACCTCGATGTCCGCGATCACGCTGCTGTCGCGGATCTGTGGCCTGATCCGTGACCGCTTGATGGCGCAGACCCTCGGGGCCGGCTGGGTCCAGGGCACCTTCCTGCTCGCCTGGCTGCTGCCCAACCTCATGCGTCGCCTGCTCGGCGAAGGCGCGCTGTCGGCGTCGCTGGTGCCGCGCTACACCAAGCTGCGAAAGGAAGACCCCGAGGCGGCCAAGCGGCTGCTCGAGGAGGTCGCGGGCGCGGTCGTGACCCTGTTGACGCCGCTGTGCCTCGGAGTCGCGGCCGCGAGCCTGATGGTGCCCGCGTCGTGGCTGCCGGCGCCCGACGAAGGCGGCCAGGAGGCCGTGCGGCTGCTGCTCGCGCTCAACGCGATCCTGTTCGTCTACTCGCTGCCGGTGTGCCTCGCGTCGGTCGCGACCGGCGCGCTGAACACGCTCGGCGTGTTCGCGCTGCCGGCGTCGATCCCGGTCGCGCTCAACCTCATCTGGATCGTCGCGCTCGTCGCCGCTGCGCCGCTCGGCTTCGAGGTCGACACCGAGATCGCCACGCTGACCGCCTGGAGCCTGACCGTCGGCGGCTTCGTGCAGCTGTTGATCGTGCTGCTCCCGCTCCAGAAGAAAGGGGCCTTCGGGCGGCCCCGGCTCGGCTTGCCGCGCCGCGGCACGGCCTCGTTCGCGGTCTTCGCGGCGATGGCGCCCACCGTGCTCGGCGTGTCCCTCAACCAGATCAGCAGCCTGATCGACCAGATGCTCGCCTACTACGTGATCGCGCCCGGCGCGAACATGTACGTCTACCTGGCCAACCGGCTGCTGCTGTTCCCGCACGCCTTGACCGCCATGGCGGTCGCGGTCGCCGTCTTCCCCAAGCTCGCCAGCGAGGCCGACGACGCCGGTCGACGCCAGATGCGCAGGACCCTCGACCTCGCGGCGGCGGCGACGATCCTGGTCACGCTCCCGGCCGCGACCGGGATGATCCTCTTGGCCGAAGACGTCGTCGAGGTCCTGTTCGTCGGCGGACGCTTCGGCGGCGACGACATCGCCCCGACCGTCCGCACCACCGCCTGCCTGCTGGCCGGCCTGCCGTTCCTGGGGCTCGCGCAGCTCTACGCCCGCGCCTTCTACGCCGTCGGCGACACCTCGACGCCGGCGCGGACCGCAGGGCTGCTGGTCGTGCTCAACGTCGCGACCAGCCTGACGCTGCTGCTGACGACCGAGCTCGGCACGGCCGCGCTGACGCTCGCGAGCAGCCTGTCCTCGCTCGCAAACGCGGCCGTGCTGGCCGTGCTGTTCCGCCGCTACGCCGCGCCGGACGGAGGCCTCATGGGAGCGTGGGTCCGCTCGCTGGTCGCGACCGCGGCGATGTGCGCGGTCGTCCCGTTCGTGCGCGTCGGCTCTCCCGAGAGCTCGCTGTGGGCCCGCGCCGCCGGCAACCTGGCGCTCCCCGTGGCGCTGGGGATCGCGGTCTACGTCGGCGCGCACGCGCTGATGCGCTCGCCGGAGCTGCGCGCGCTGCGCCGCTCCAAGTCCTAGCGCGTCACTCGACCCGTTCGAACTCCAGCCACGTCCGCTGACCTTGCAGGACCCGGAGCCCGCCCACCATCGGGACCAGCTTGCGCAGCTCCTGCTTGCCGTCGCGGACGAAGTGCAGGTCGCCGGCGCCGTCGGAGAAGAAGTCCAGCCGGGACGTCGTCCGCAGGCCGCCTTCGACCTCGCGCCACTCCCGGACGCCGGCGTGCACGAGCGGTCGGTCCTCCCGCAGGCCCGGCGACGCGAGGTTGAGGAGCAGGTGCCGGCCGGTGATCGCGAGGTAGCCCTTGCTCGGCTTCCGGTCGCGGACGCCGTTGATCACGCGCCCTTTGAGCTTGTAGACGCCCTCGAGCGCGTGCTTCTCGGGCGCGCCGGGCACGTCGTCACGCGCCGCGGGGGGGCGAGGGTCCTGCCACGCGAGCGATGCCGCGAGGCCGAGAGTGAGCAGGATCGAAGGGGTCTGCATGGGCTCGGTCATCGGTCGAGCAGCAGCTCGACCCGTTCGTAGATCTCACCGCCCTGGAGCGACAGCTGTCGCGACGTCAGCCAGGGCTTGCTGCGACGCTTTCTGGGGCGCCACTGCGCCGTGATCTTCTGTTCGCCGGGGAGCACGTGGGTGAGCTCGAAGCGACCGTCCCGGTCCGTGCGCGTCGGCTGGCCGGAACCCACCCAGACCAGCGCGTCCGGCACGGGCTCCAGCTCCTGGCCGAGCACGCGCCCGCGCACGATCGCGCCCGGCAGGACGCGCACCTCGAACACCCCGTCGCGAGACGTGCGCGCATCCGACTGCGCCGCGGTCGGCGGCAGGCCGTAGACGATCACCCGCGCCTCGACGTCCGGCGGGATGTGGTCGAGGCGGACCTCGCCGTCGGCGCCGGGTCGCGCCTGGACGCCGGGCAGCCCCCGCGCGAGCAGCAGCAGGTCCCCGGCTGCGAGGTCGAGCTCGGGCGCGACCACGACCCTGCCGCGGCGCGCCGGCGCGCGCGACAGCGCGACGAGCGCCCGGTCGGGCGCGTGATCGTCGATCCCAAAGAGGTGTTGGTGCACGACCTCGAAGCCTGCAGCGCGAATCCGCAGGCCGAGCGCGTCGAGCTCCCCGTCAAAGCCTGAGACCGTGAACTCACCGCGCTCGTCGGTCACAGCGCGCGCGAGGTCGACGCCGTGCTCGCCGCCGCCCATCACCACGACCTCCGCGCCCGCGACGGGGCGGTAGCCCGCGCAGCGCCAGCCCATGCACCAGTACGAGATCGGCTCGCCGACGCGGCCGCGGAGCTGAGCGGGCGGGCGCAGCGTGATCGTCTTCGGCGGCTTGCCGAGCTCGACGTAGGCGAAGCCCGCCCCG
>CAZTQF010000244.1:0-5059 GCA_964615255.1 uncultured candidatus Brocadiaceae bacterium
GAGGCGCATCGGCTGGCGAGGTCGGGGCGCAGGGCAGCGGCAGGTGCCCCTGTTCGAGAGTCGGCAAACGGGGGGTAGCGCGCGGACGCGCTCCATGCAGCGGACGCTGCGGCCCTCGTCGTGGGTTCCGTTCATTCGACGCCGCGCGAACGAGGCCGCCCTGTCGGCCGCTGCGCTGCGAAACGGCAAAGGCGGAGACAACCTGTTGGCAGAGGATCGCTTGGCGTGCGAGGGGCGCGAGGGTCGGTCGCGCGGCAGGGGGGGACTCGCGAGGAACAGGTCCCGGCGCGTCGAGGAATCATTCCGCGCGCGCACGCTACGGAATATCGCGTCGGACCGTCCTACTTCGCCGCCTTGAGCTTCTTGCGCAGCAGCTTGCGCGCGTCGTTCTGCAGCGCGACCGCGTCGAATGGCGCCACGAACGCCTCGATCGCTGCCTCCGGCTCGACGCCGGTGCGCAGCTCCTCGAGCAACGCCGCGAACGCCTTGCGCTGCCTGGACGGCGCGAGTCGGAAGTAAGCCAACCATGACGCGGCCTCGACGAGCTCGACGCCGGCCGTTTGGCTCGTCACCTGGTCGAGCCGCTTGGTGACGCCGGCGAGCTTGGGCACCTCGCGCGCCGGAACCGTCGGCAGGCCCTTGCCGCATCGGCCCTCGTTGTCGGCGAGGTCGCGGATGCCCCAGTGAAGCCACATGCAGCGCTGCTCGGGGTAGATCGTCCAGCCGAGGTAGCGGTAGAGCATCGCGCGGCAGGCCGCGACCGAGCTCGACTCCTTGGGGTTGACCGAGATCGTCACTACGCGCCGCAAACCGAGCGCGAAGTCCGCGCTGTAGCCCTCGTCCGAGCCCACGAGCTTGGCGTTCTTGTCCTTGTCGTCGCTGACGAAGAGCACCACCGGCGCGGTCGGGTCCAGGTAGGGCTCGGCGTGCTCTTTGGCAAAGTCCCTGAGCGCTCCGCGCACGAACTTGTGCATCTCCTTGCGCCGCTTCTTGGGGATCGACGTGTCGAACGCGATCTGCAGGCCCGACTCCGGTTCGTAGTCGTAGCCGTCGGGCATCGGCGGCCACGTCGGCAGGTCGACCTCGACGTGCGCGGCGAGGTCGAGCAGCACCGGCAGGGCCTTTCGGAGCTTGGGCGTGTCGACCGTGAAGCGCAGGCTCAGCATGCGCCCGTTGGCTGGCAGGTAGACGATCAGGTCGCTGCGCTCGCTGTCGATCGGGTAGGTCGCGTGGACGACCGGCTCGAGGCCGATGCGGTAGTCGCCGGGCTCGATCTTCTCCGGGCCCATCTTGCCGTAGCGGTCGTAGATCGCCTGCAGCCGCGGCGACGGCCGGGCCCCGTTGAGCAGCACGAAGGCGACGTCGATGTTGCCGTATTCGATCGTGCGCGCGAGGAAGGTCCACGCCTCGAAGGCCGCGTTGAGCTGTTCGTCGAGCGGCGCGGTCTCGAACGCCACGCACTTCGAGGCTTTGACCTTGGGGAATCGGAAGACGCCGTCCTTCTGCTCGATCATCCCGTCGAGCGCGGGCGTGGCGGGGCCGTCCTGGGCTGCGACCGGAGCGGCGGATGCGGCGGTCAGAAGCGCTAGCAGGGTGGCAGAGCGGAGGTCCGTCATCGCGTGCAGCGTGTCGCGCCGGCCCGCCCGTCGCAAGCCCGCTGGGCCCGCGGGCGGCTCGCTCTAAGCCAGCGCGTCAGTCGCGACGTGGTAGCGCGGATCCTCGATCACGTTGACCTCGACCATGTTGCCCGCCTTGCGCAGCAGCTTGCGGCACTCCGGGCTGAGGTGCCGCAGGTGCAGCTCCTTGTCGAGCGCCAGGTACCGCTCGGCGAGCGTGTCGATGGCCTCGATCGCGGAGTGGTCGGAGACGCGCGCATGTTGGAAGTCGATGATCACGTCGTCGGGGTCGCCGGCCGGGTCGAAGAGCTCGAGGAACGACTTGCACGAGCCGAAGAACAGCGGCCCGCGCAGCGAGTAGACCTGGGCGCCGTCCCCGTCTGTGTGCGTCAACGCGTGGACCACCTTGGCGTGCTTCCAGGCGAAGACGAGCGCAGAGACGGTCACCCCGACCAGCACCGCGACCGCCAGGTCCGTCGCGACCGTGACGCCGGAGACGAGCACGATCACCAGCGCGTCGGTGACGGGGACCTTGTTGAGCACGCGCAGGCTGGACCACTCAAAGGTGCCGAGTACCACCATGAACATCACGCCGACGAGCGCTGCGAGCGGCACCATCTCGATGAGAGGGGACGCGACGACGATGCAGACCAGCAGGACGACCGCGGCGGTGATCCCGGACAGCCGGCCGCGGCCGCCTGAGTTGATGTTGATCATGCTCTGGCCGATCATCGCGCAGCCGCCCATCCCGCCGAACACCCCGCAGGTCATGTTGGCAGCGCCCTGCGCGACGCACTCCTTGTTGCCTCGGCCGCGCGTCTCGGTGAGCTCGTCGACGAGCGTCAAGGTCAGCAGCGACTCGATCAGGCCGACGGCGGCCAGGATGATCGAGTAGGGGAAGATGATGCGCAGCGTCTCCAGGCTGAGCGGTACGTCTGGAATCGCGAACGACGGGAGGCCGCCTGCCAGCGTCGCTTGGCGGTCGCCGGTCATGTTCCGCAGGAAGTCGACGACGGTCGGCGTGTCGATCCCAAAGAGCAGCGTCGACGCCGTGACGGTCACGATGGCGACGAGCGAAGCCGGCACCGTCTTGGTGAGCTTCGGCAGCAGGTGGATGATCGCCATGGTCACGGCGACCAAGGCGAGCATCGTGTAGAGGTCCGGCCCGCTCATCCAGACCTGCTCGCCCGAAGGCGACGTCGTTTGGAACTGCCCGAGCTGGGCCAGGAAGATCACGATAGCGAGGCCGTTGACGAACCCGAGCATCACCGGGTGCGGCACCATGCGGATGAACTTCCCGAGTCGGAGCACGCCTGCCAGGACCTGGATCACGCCCATCAGCAGGACGGCGGCGAACATGTATTGCACGCCGTGGGCCTGCACCAACGCGACGAGGACCACCGCGAGCGCGCCGGTCGCGCCGGAGATCATGCCTGGCCGCCCCCCGAAGACCGCGGTGATCAGCCCGACCATGAACGCCGCGTGCAGGCCGACGATCGGCCCGACTCCCGCAACAAACGCAAACGCAACGGCTTCTGGCACGAGCGCGAGGGCGACGGTGATCCCGGAGAGGATGTCGGAGCGGAGATTGGTCGGGCGCGTGCTGAGTAGGTTGAACAAGGGGTGCGCAGGCGGAACTCGGAGTTCTGTCAGGTCAGGCGAACTCCGCAGCCTAACGACCGGTACCGCCTAGTCCACTGCCGTTCGTGACGGCGTCGCGGCGTGCGGGCGGTCGTGGAGCGGCGTTCCGTAAGGGTGCGCGAGTGGCGCGGCGACCTCTGCAGGCTGCTACCATCAGGGTGTGATGAAGGAACGTCGCGAAGACTGCGTGAGGATCACGGACCAAGACCGCATCCGCGGCTGCCTTCTCGGCGGCGCGATCGGCGACGCGCTCGGCGCGCCGGTGGAGTTCTGGAGCCGCGCGCAGATCGAGGCGCAGTGCGGGCCAGGCGGCGTGCAGGACTACCTGCCGGTCGCGTTCGACGGTCCGCCGCAGAAGGGCCTGATCACCGACGACACGCAGATGACGCTGTTTACGTGCGAGGGGCTGATGCGCGCGCACATGCGCGGCATGACGCGCGGGATGTGCCATCCGGCGGGCGTGGTGCACTACGCGTATCAGCGGTGGCTGGAGACGCAGGAGTTCGACGCGCCCAGGCGGTTCGGGCCGGACGACTACGGAGGAGACAACCGCGGCTGGTTGGTCGAAGAGCCGTGGCTCTACTCGCGCCGTGCGCCGGGCAAGACGTGCCTGACCGCGCTGCAGGCGTCGCGGGGAGGCGGCTTCGATTCGGCCGCGGACAACGACTCCAAGGGCTGCGGCGGCGTGATGCGCTCTGCGCCGTTCGGTCTCTACCGCGAGCTCTTCGACGCCGTCGGCACCGCGGTCGAGTGCGCCGGGATCACGCACGGCCACCGGACCGGCCAGCTCGCGTCGGGCGCGTTCGCGCGGATGATCCAGGTGCTCTTCGAAGGACGGTCGCTCGACGCGGCGGTCGAAGCCGCGCTGGAGTGGCTCGAGGACCAAGACGGCAAGGACGAGACGGTCCACGCGCTGCGGGCCGCGGCGCGCGCGGCGCAGGCCGGGCCGCCGACGTGGCAGACCGTCGAGTCGCTCGGCGGCGGCTGGATCGCCGAGGAGGCGCTGGCGATCGGCGCCTACTGCGCGCTGGTCCACCAAGAAGAAGGCGAGCTGCGCGCGGCGCTGTCGCTCGCGGTCAGCCACACCGGCGACTCGGACTCGACGGGATCGATCTGCGGCAACCTGCTCGGCACGCTTCACGGTGTCGACGCGCTGCCGCAGGACCTGCTGGCTGAGCTCGAGGGCCGCGAGACGATCGAGCGGGTCGCCAGCGACATGGCGGTGTTCGTCGAAGAGCCGCGCCGGGTGATCGACGAGGACCGGGTGGACTCGGACGGTCGGCAGACTTGGTGGGACCGGTATCCGGGCTGTTAGCGGTCGTCAGCTCGCCGAGACGGCGACGAACTTATCTGCGGACAGCTTGGCTTCGCCGTCCCAGCGGTAAGCAGCGAGCATGCCGCCCTTGCCCGCGCTGAAGTCGACGCAGGCGACGTTGCGGGCCAGCGGCCGCATGTGGCGCTCGTCGGGGGGCACCCAGTAGTGGCCGAAGATCACGGGCGGGGCGTCTGCGGGGTAGCCCGCGCGCTCGCGCAGTTCGTCCGGAAGCTCTTCGGCAGGCATCGCTTCCCGCTCCTTGTCGCGGAACGTGAACCCGTAGTCCTGCCAGGTCAGGCCGGGCCTGCTCGCGTCCGCGTACCAGCGCGTGCGTGCTTCGGTGCGCCGGTGTCCGTCCTTGTCCAAGAACGACAGCCCGTCAGGCAGCGTCACCTCGGTGCCCTTCAGGACGTCTTCGATCGCTGCGTAGAGTTCGCTGCCGCGCTGGCAGGCCTCGTCGAAGAACGCGTCGGACAATCTAGATGCC